>SLIY01000122.1 GCA_007135385.1 Leptolyngbyaceae cyanobacterium CSSed165cm_216 | reverse complement strand
TTATGAATGGCTCAATCTGGGTCAATGGGAAACTCTTTTACAGAAGTCGCCTTGGTACTTCTCCCTTGGGGAGAAGCGGTTAGACCCCCACGGGAACGACATCCGCCTGCGGGTGAATTAACTGGCGTAGACGGTCTACGCCGATGGGTTCCTGCCTTAGCAGGGGCACCACCGCATAACGCTGAGCATGGCGCTGGGCCACTGCCTCAATTTCAGCCCGCTCATTGTGAGCGCGCTGGTGCAGCAGAGCGGCCTCTGGGTGGGCCTCAGCCACACTTTGGTTAATCACCCAGGCCCAGGGCTCAATCCCGGCCCGGCGCAGATCATCCTGGAGATGGGCCGCTTCTAAGACCGGCGTGGTCTCGGCTAGGGTGACGAGCAGCACCTTGGTTTGCTGTTCATCCTGCAGGCGCATCATGGGCGTGGTCAGGTGCAGCCCCTTGTCGCCATTCTGTCGAGTAACTTCGCGATGGTAGGCCCCGGTGGCATCGAGCAACAGCAGGGTATGCCCGGTGGGGGCGGTGTCCATCACCACAAAGGTTTTACCCGCCTCCCGAATGATCCGCGAGAAAGCTTGGAATACGGCAATCTCTTCGGTACAGGGCGACCTGAGATCTTCCTCCAGCAGCGCCCGACCGGCCGCATCGAGTTGGGCTCCCTTGGTGGCCAGCACGTCATGGCGGTAGCGTTCAGTTTCCACCTGAGGGTCAATCCGGCTGACCTTAAGGTTGGCCAAAGCGTCGCTCAGGGTTTCGGTCAGATGGGCCGCCGGGTCAGAGGTGGTAAGGTGCACCGGCAGACCGCGCTCGGCTAACTCCACCGCCAGGGCCGCCGCCAGGGTGGTTTTGCCGACTCCGCCTTTACCCATCAGCATGACTAGACCGTGGCCCTTGGCGGCAATATCATCGATTAAGGTGCCCAGATTAGGGGCCTCTAGGGCAGGGGACGAATCTGGCTCAAATACCAGAGGCACGGTTGTGTCCACAAACAACTGCCGCAGGGCATCGAGCCCGACCAGGTTGAAGGGCTTGAGCGCTAACTGGTCGCAAGATAGTGTTTTAAGCAGGTCAGGCATGGCCGAGAGAGCTGCCTGTTCGCGATCGTAGATTGCTGCCGCCAACCCGTCCCGCGCCGCCTCGCTGCGGGGCATAATGCCGTTGATTACGAGGTGCTGCTCTGATAGGCCAATGGTGGCCAGTTCGTGATACGTGCGGGCCACTTCGCCCAGGCTGGCCTGCTGGGGGCGCGCCACCAAGACGAGCCGTGTGCGCTGGGCATCGGCCAGGGCATCAACAGCCGCTTTATACTGCACCCGCTGCTTTTCGAGCCCCGCCAAGGGGCCAAGGCAAGAGGCATCGCCCTTGCCGTCGTCTAGAAAGCCGCTCCAGGCGCCGGGTAGTTGCAGCAGGCGAATGGTGTGACCTGTGGGGGCTGTATCGAAAATGACGTGGTCATAGTCGAGGGTCAGGGCCGCATCGGTCAGCAGGGCGGTGAACTCATCGAAGGCGGCAATCTCAGTGGTGCAAGCCCCCGAAAGCTGCTCTTCAATGCCTTTCACCACGACCTCGGGCAGTACACCTCGCACTGGACCAACCAGGCGATCGCGGTAGGCTTGAGCCGCTGCCTGGGGGTCAATTTCCAGTGCCGACAGCCCCGTCACCGCCGGAATGGCGGTGACTTGGTGGCCAATGTCTACACTAAAGACCTGGCCAACGTTAGACGCTGGATCGGTGCTGACCAGCAGCACTCGCTGCCCTGCCTCGGCCAGCTGAATTGCGGTGGCACAAGCAATTGACGTCTTACCAACGCCCCCCTTGCCCGTAAAGAACAAGTAGCGCGGCGGGGTTTGCAGAAATTTCATAGGTGATACCTTGTCGTACTGAAGAAATGGAGTGGCCCTAGGGCTAATTTCACTGCAGCTTTTAGTGGTTGCTTAGGCTGGGGCGCTGGCACTAGAGCCACAACAACCGCTGGTGTTTGGCTCGGGCTCAGCCGCTGGGCTGGGGGCTACTCCAATCCACGCGCCCAGTTCCTCACGGGTCGGATAGCGACCCGACAGTAGCGCTTTGCCATCCCCTAGCACCAGGGGCAGCGCTGCTTCCCCCGTTTTTTCTAAGGCGCTTTTCACCACTGGGTTTTCGGCAAAGGCCAGGGGCTGCTGGGCTAGATTAAAGCGCTCGATTTGGGCTCCAGCTTGCTTGGCCCAATCCACATCCGCCGAAAAACTAACTAACGCTTGATCGACATCGGCACCACACACTCCGGTGTTGCAGCACAGGGCCGGGTCATATATTTGGATCGTTTTCATTTTGATTCTCCAATAACTATTGAAATAACAATCACGGTCAAACTTGGCCAATCAGATCCAGCTTTTGCTTTAGCTGATCGGGATCATTTTGAAGCTGAGCCAGCGGTAGAGCAAAGAAGGCTTCGATCCGAGTGCGCAAGCTGTCATAGGCCGTTCTAAAGGCGGCATCAATCTCGGCATCGGTACCCGTCGCCTGAACCGGATCGTCCACCCCCCAGTTAGTGCGCAGCACCGAAGCTAGGTAAGCGGGGCAGGTTTCACCCGCTGCGTTAGAGCAGACGGTGATGACGATGTCGGGATCTAGCGGCAGGTTGTCCCATGACTTGCTGGTATACCCCTCGGTAGCGATACCCTCGCGGGCCAGCACTGCTAGCGATCGCGGATGTACCTGCCCCGTGGGCTGACTCCCCGCACTGATCGCCCTCCAGCCAGGGAGCGCAAGGTGGTTAAAGATCGCCTCCGCCAAGATTGACCGGCAGGAGTTACCTACACAGAGAAATAGGACATTCATAGGTCAAGATTTTCCAGGAGCTAGAGCCATTGCAGGCTGTACCGCGTCTGAGCAGATTGATCCCCCAGGCATGCCTGGGCATTGGCCAAGGCTATCCACGCAACACTCCTCTGTTAGGTAGGCCACTAAGTCCATCATCAATGCCGTGTTGGCTCGATAACGCTGAAAGCGCCCCTCCTGCTCTACAGCCAATAGACGGGCGTGGGTCAGCGCCTTGAGATGAAAGGAGAGATTGCTGGGCGGCACGTCAAGGGCGGTCGCAATATCCCCTGCGACCATTCCCTGTGCCCCCTTCCTAACTAGCAGTCGGAACACATCAAGCCTTACCCCTGAGGAGAGGGATTCAAAAATGGAGGTAGCGGTATTTCTTTCCATGTTTTAACTATACGCCTCATTTCAATATTTCAATGAGCATTGAAATATGTGTATTGCTGCTCAGATCTGATCGTCTCTGATCATCGACCCCCTAGGTCAACACCATCCGGGTTTCGTAACAGAGCTCCCCTGGGTCACCCACCCCCGTGGCCCCCACGGGGGCAGCGGTTGGCTTAAAGCGCGGGTCGAATTACCTTGGCTATTCACTAACGTTGTCTTGGCTAGGGTTTTTCTACCGTGTAGCCTGCTTGCACAATAGCCTGAGTAATCGAGTTCTCATTGACACTAGCGTTGACTTGAAGTGCCTTTGAACTGAGATCAGAGTTGACCTCCGCAGAAGGGTCAATTGCTTTGATCGCTTGAGTGATCGTTTCCGAACAGGCTCCACAAGCCATGTCAGGAATGATGAGGTTAAAGGTTGTCATGAGGCGCTTAACGAGAGGACTAGCAACTCAGTAAGTATATTCACAATACTCACAAATTTCTATTATCTGCTGATTAACGCCATTAGATATGGTGTTTACACGAAATGATACGGCGGCAAGGCATCGCTAAGGGTGATGTCCCAATGGCGCACCCGTGTGTTTATGGCCTCTAACCACTGCTGTAGGTCAACAGTTCGCTGCCGCTCCACCAGAATGTAGACCTTCGCTTCGCCCGCGGGGCTACCCCCGTCTACGCTGGGACCATAGGCGGTATGTAACTCCTCCAGTAGGGTACGCAGTTCGGCCTGTTGCTGTGCCTGGGCGGCGGTGTGATCGTGCAGCCGCTGTTTTTTAGCTAGAAAGTAATCCCGTCCTTTCAATCCATCGGGGACAGGTGGTAAAGGGATGTCCAGGGGTAGCAACTTAATTTGGTACTCGACTTTGTCTGCCAGGGCAGTTAGCTTGGCCTGGTAGGTGGGCTGTTGGTCAACTAAATGCTGTTTGAGGGCTTCCAGAGAGGCTAATTGAGTGCCAAACCGTAGGGGCAGCAGGGGCATCTGCTGGAACAGTTCACAAATGACGCGATCGTGGCTAAGCACGGCGGTTAGCAGGCGGGGATCATCAGCCTGTAAGCCCTCTAGTTCTAGGCCTGGCTCGACGATCGCCGCGATCGCCCCTTCAGTGACCACCTGTAGTTCTCCCTCTAACCCCAAGGGCAGCGGCGGCAGGGAGGAAGGTGGCGGCGCACAAATCCCATATACGTAAATCAACTCGGTGGCGGCCATGGTCATTTCAGTCAAGGCTTTCTTTCGATGGTAGTCTGCTAGACCGCCAGGGGAAAACCCCCGCTATGTTAGGGAGGTGCCCCCAAATAACTCCCCCCAAGAATGGCTTAGACTAGATCCAGTAAATTGTCATGTGTGATGATGATGTTACTCGATCAAGTCAAAGCCACCCTCAGGGATGCCGCCCA
>SLIY01000382.1 GCA_007135385.1 Leptolyngbyaceae cyanobacterium CSSed165cm_216 | reverse complement strand
TCACGGCCAAGGAGGCGCAAAATGTTGTCCTGCCATCAACATTCTTGCTCCTCACCCCACTGTTCAGCTTTGATCTGATGAGCTGACCTCCCTCAAAACGCGCTGGTGAGAAATCCGGGTAAAAAGGACGTTTCCTGAGGGTGCCCATGCTAATTTGCGTTAAGGCTATCATGTCTGTTCCAGCCCTCTTACAAGGTAACTTTAAGTTTATAAGACTTTTATATGCCTGCATTTTTCCTAAGGGCATTGTAAGGTTCGACCAGGTCGAACCTACTCATTGTAACTTGCAATACGATCAGACATTTGTATTTTCAATGTATTACCAAGGTTTGCCCCAATGACATTTTCCTGCAGGTCCACTGCCGCTGAAATTTCCCCGGCAACCCCAGCGGATGTGCCGATTCTGGTGGCACTGATCAAAGCGTTGGCTGACTACGAAAACCTTACCCATGAAGTCACGGGCGATGCCGACGACCTCGCACGGTTTTTATTTGGGGAACGGGCCTACGCCGAGGCGGTGATCGCCAGGGTGAATGGGCAGCCCGTGGGGATGGCCCTGTTTTTCCACAACTTTTCCACGTTTTTAATGAAACCTGGGCTATATCTAGAAGACTTGTTTGTCCTGCCTGAGTATCGCCGCCAGGGGGTGGGTCGGGCGTTGCTGGTTTATGTGG
Organism: Leptolyngbyaceae cyanobacterium CSSed165cm_216; assembly: GCA_007135385.1. Lineage (GTDB taxonomy): Bacteria > Cyanobacteriota > Cyanobacteriia > Phormidesmidales > Phormidesmidaceae > Nodosilinea. Next base: position 15,716 of record SLIY01000382.1, on the reverse strand, counting down.
GCAAGCTGGCTCTAGCTCGGGGCTGTGGCCGGTTTGAGTGGAGCGTGCTGGATTGGAACCAGCCCGCTATTGAGTTTTATCGAGGCATGGGGGCTGAGCTTAAGCCTGAATGGCAAATTTGCCGGGTTACGGGGCAGGCCCTACAGGCCTTCGAGCGGTTTTAGGCCACTGCCAACTTTACCAAAAATCGACGTTAATTCAGCTAGAAACTAACTAGCGAAGCGTTTCACAGGTATGATTCTGGCCAGGTAGTCTCAACATTCTGCTCAGCATGCCACAGATTTTTATTTCGGCTGGCCACGGCGGCTATGAAGATGGCGTCCTCGATCCTGGGGCCGTATTACCCGAAACCACCGAAGCCGCAGAGATGATTCAAGTGCGTGATTTGGTGGTGGCGGAACTGCGATCGCGGGGGTTGTCAGTCCTATCGGTGCCCGATGATCTAAGTGCGGCCCAAACCATAGCCTGGATCAACGCCCGCTGCCGCCCCCAGGATATCGCCTTAGAAATCCATGCGGGGGCCCACAGCGATGCCTCAGTACGGGGCACCACGGCGTTTTATATTGCCCAGAATGATGTTCGCCGTACCCACGCTGAACTGGTGTTGCTAGCCCTGCTACGCCGGGTGCCTGAGCTACGAAGTCGTGGCGTCAAACCCGACACCGACTCTCCCACTGGTAGCATGGCTTTTTTACGCAATGTTACCTGTCCTTCCCTGTTGATGGAACTGGGTTATCTGACCAATCCTCAAGATTTAAACCTGATTCAAAATCGACGTCGCGATCTGGCCTTGGGCCTGGCCGATGGCCTGGCCTCCTGGAGTCGGGCGGTGGCTACCCCACCCCCTGACTTGCCCCCTGGCACTTATCCCGAAATTGGTATTAACGTCAATGGGGGCCAGTATCCAGAAACCGGCATTTTAGTCAACAACAATTCTTATGTGCCCATTGATCTAGCCGATGTGTTGGGGGTCAATCTGGCCACCGCCAACATCACCCGCATTCGCTACGCCAATGTGGTCTACATCAAGGCTGTTGATCTACGTAATTACAGCATTTCTGTCGGTTGGGACGCCAATACCCGCACTGTACTGCTGCGATCGCACTTGGGTAATCAGTTGTGCCCCGGCACCTTGGATCGGCTTGTGGCCAACGGTGCCACCTCTGAGGTGCAACTGCTGATGTTTCTCAAGAGCATCAACGAGTCCGCCATTAGCCAATACCGAGATTTGCCCAAGCTTTACCGAGAAGAAGCGGCCATCGAAGGGGTCAATCACGATGTCGCCTTTTGCCAAATGTTGGTAGAAACCAACTCCCTTAGCTTTGGCGGTAATCTCAAGCCAAGCCAAAACAACTTTGGCGGCATTGGCTCCCCCACGGGGGGGATGGAAGGGGCTTCATTCCCCAGTGCCAGGGTGGGGGTACGGGCCCAAATTCAGCATCTCAAAGCCTATGGCGGCCTAGAGCCCCTGGTACAGCGTCAGGTTGATCCACGGTTTCAGTTTGTGCGCCGGGGCATTGCCCCCCTGGTACAGCAACTCAGCGGCCGCTGGAGCAATGACATGGAATATGGCAGCAAGATTCTGGCCTTCATGCGGCGGCTCTATGAATCAGCCGGGTTTTTGTAAGTCAGCTTCAGTTTGGCCCCCAAACCCCCAAACATGGGGGCTTCAGATCCCCCCAGAATTGGGGCGGGGGGGCAGAGCTGTGGCCTAGTTTTCTGCCTTTTGCCTTCTGCCTTTCTTCCCTACGCCTCTGGGACTGTAACCCTATCGACATCTACCGTCAACAGCTCCAGTCGAGCCGCCACCTCAGGGGACACATCCTCCTGCACTCGTCCGTTCAGGTGTTGCCCCAGAAATTGCTCCAGGGCCACGATAGCGGCCAGGCGGTTGGTTTCTTGAACCAGCCCGTGACCCTCATCAGGGGCCACCAGGTACTCAATCTCCCGACCCAGATCGCGCAGCTTGGCGACAATCTGGTCCGACTCGGCCTGCACCACTCGCGGGTCATTCGCCCCCTGAATCACCAGCAAGGGAGCACGGATCCGGTCGGCTGAAAAGAGCGGGGATTGAGCCTTCAGCCGTTCTCGGTCAGCCGGGTCATCGGGATCCCCGACCCGCTGCAACAAAATTTGCCGCACAGGCCCCCAGTAGGGAGGTACCGAGTTAATAAAGGTGAGCAGGTTGGACGGCCCCACCATCGACACTCCAGCCGCGTAGAGCTCGGGGGTAAAGGCCAGTCCGGCCAGGGTGGCATAGCCGCCGTAGGAGGCGCCATAAATGGCAATGCGATCGGGGTCAGCGATGCCTTCATCAATCAAAAACTTTACCCCATCGGTAATGTCATGCTGCATTACCCCGGTGCCCCACTGCCGGTTACCGGCATTCAGAAAGGCCTGGCCAAAGCCGCTGGAGCCCCGAAAATTAGGCTGGAAGACGGCATAGCCTCGGTTCGCTAAAAACTGCACCTGACTGCGATAGCCCCAGCTATCCCGAACCCAGGGTCCCCCATGGGGTAGCACCACCGTCGGTAGGTCACGGCGAGTAGCCCCAGCCGGCAGGGTCAGATAGCCAGGAATGTCCACGCCGTCTCGGGCGGTGTAGCGAATCGGCTCCATCGCCGCCAGATGTTCAGTCGGCAGATCTGGGCGACTGTCGTAGAGCTTCTCTAAGTCGCCAGTGTCGCGGTGGAACAAGTACACGGTGCCAGGGTCAACGTCCCGCTGACTGACCACTAACCGCAGCCGACCATCGTCAGTTTCAGGCCGCAAGCTGAGGTTGCCGTCCGGCAAGACCGCCTGCAAAGTCGCCAGTTCTTGAGCGAAGGCATCGGTTTGGGGATAAATTCGCTGGCGATCGCCGGTATAGACAGTGGCTAACAACTCATCCGTAGTCTCAGAGAAGATCGCCGAGCCAAAGTCCACCTGGTTTTCTGGGTCCTGATCCACCAGCTCCAGGGTGTCTGTATCCAGGTGGAGCAATAGCAACTGGCTGAGGTCTACATCGTCGCCTCGATTGCTGACCAGATAGACGCGATCGCCATTGGGGTGAAAACGCAGGGGGTAACAGGTTTCCTCAAAGGAGCAGGTGTAGACCGGCTCCAGACTATCCCCCTGGATGGCCAAGATTTCGGTGCTGCCATCGTCTGTTTCCCGCACCGCCAAACGCAGGTTGCCATCTAGATCGGTAACCCAACCCGCTACATTCTGGTCGTTTTGCAGCAGCAGCTGCCGTTCTCCGGTGGTGATATCCAGGCGGTAGACATCATGGAGGGCAGGGTTACGGTCATTCAGGCCCACAATGATGGAATCGGGGGTCTGTTTTGGGCGAGCATAGATGCGAGCCTGGACCCCATCAAAGGGGGTCAGGTCCAGAGTGGCCGCCTCTAGCCCCGCCTCAGCCAAAGCTGCGGCCGGGTCCACGGCATAGATGCGGAAATTTTCATCCCCATCCCGGTCCTGGATGTAGAGAATGGATTGGCCATCCCGGCTCCAGGCGTAGTTCAAAACTGGGCTGTGGGTATCAGCGGTAATCGGTTGGGCCGCCTCAAAGTCATCCTCCAAACCCTTGACCCACACATTCATCACCCCATCTAACGGACGCTGAAAGGCGATCCAGTCCCCATCCGGAGATAGCTGGGAATTGGCAATCTGGGGATCACTGAAAAATAGCTCTCGCTCAATCAAGGGCGGGGCTGCATCCCCGTCCCAGGGGGAACCAGGGGCGGCAGTGGGTCCCTCTTGGCTGACTCCTTTAGGACTCAAACCCATCACCACCAGGGGAATGATCAGGCCAATGGCAACATACTTAAGCCACTTCATGTGATTTTCTCCTTCGGGGGTTCTGCTGTGGATCGCTAGGGAAATTGTGACGGGCTAGGGGGGGAATCGTCTACCTCAGCAACTAATGGCAGGATGCCGTCGTCTTTAGATGTGTCTCTAAATATTTAGTGTCACCCCTAGCGCCAGATTTGACTATCGATGCTAAGGTTGGAGGCGCTATTTGGTGGCTGAGTAATTGTCTCGTTGTTTCGTTTTTGCTCCATTACTTACCGTAAAACCCATGGCTCAATCCCTTAAGCAACGCCTGTCAGGGCTTTTGTTTGGTCGCTCACTGTTGTTGCTCAAGTGCAGCGTCAGTCTGTCTGTGATGTGGTGGCTGGTGGCCCTGCCGGTACAGGCCACAGTGGAAATGCGGGTAGCTATCGGCGATCGCCGCCGACAGGTGACGGTCGGTAGCTCCACCCCGGCTACTGTGCGCAATGGGTCGGGCCAAGGGGTGGGGCAAATTCCCCAGGGTAAAGCCATCACTGTAACTCCCGCTCCTGGGGGGCTGCGGCTGGCCGACTGGCAAAGTCAGTCTTTTTGGGTGGAACCCGCTAACGACGGCTATGTCTTTATTAACGATGCCTGGTACCGGGGGCGGGTGCTGGTGGTGCCCACCGACGGCAAAGTGACCGCGATTAACTGGGTTGATTTAGAAGCTTACTTGTACAGCGTGCTGGGGGCCGAAATGCCAACCAGCTGGCCCCAAGAAGCCCTTAAAGCCCAAGCTGTCGCGGCCCGTTCCTACGCCCTGAGTCGCCGCCAACGCACCCAAAATAACCCCTACGATTTGGGCGGCACCACTAGTCACCAGGTGTATAAGGGGCTGTCATCGGAGGCAGCCTCCACCGTAGCCGCCGTGAACGCTACGCGGGGGCAGGTGCTGACCTACGGCAACCAAATTATTGAAGCGGTGTTTCATTCCTCCTCTGGGGGGCACACCGAAAATGTTGAAGATATTTGGCAAAGTCCTCGACCCTACCTGCGCAGTGTGGTGGATTTTGACCAGGATGCGCCGGTGTATCAGTGGTCAGAAACCTTCTCGGCCCAGCAATTTAGCCAGCGGGTGACCGGCATTGGTCGGCTACAGTCGGTTGCCACCGAACGGGCTACCCCCCGGGGACGGGTGGTGTCCATGCGGCTGCAGGGCAGTGCCGGTAGTCGGGTGTTAACCGGGGTTGAACTGCGCCAGGCCCTGGGGTTACGCAGCACCTTGTTCTCCATTTCTGTGCAGGGGGAGACGATTCGGGTGAGTGGTCGAGGCTATGGCCATGGCATTGGCATGAGCCAGTGGGGGGCTCGGAATCTAGCCATGCAGGGCTACGCCTATCAACAGATTCTGTCCCACTATTATCAGGGCACCACCCTCTCCCATCTGCAGCTGGCCGAGTTGCCTTAACCTTGCCTTAGGATCAATCAGAGCTGTAAGCTCAATGCGCTGGGTTGAGGGTAAGGGTATGGCTACCACAGATGCGATCGCCGAAAAAACTGTTTTGGTCAACGGGTTGACTTGGTTTTATCGCGAACTGTCACCCCCGGGTGATCGTCAGCGGTTGCCGGTCCTCTTGCTGCATGGTCTGGTCTCCCAAAGCTATAGCTGGCGGCAAGTGATGCCGACCCTAGCTCAACAGGGGTTTCCCGCCATTGCCCCGGACTGGTTGGGCCACGGTTTTTCCGAAAAACCCGACAAGCGTGACTTTGCCTATACCCCAGCGGCCTTGATGGAGGCCCTGGCCGGGTTCATGGATGCCCTAGAGCTACCCACCGTTCACCTGGTGGCCCAGGGGTTTTTAGGTTCGGTCGGTATTCAATATGCCTTAGCCAATCCCGACCGGGTCGATCGCCTGGCCATCATCAACAGCCCGATCCGGGCCACCGCTAAGCTACCCTGGAAAATTCGCCAGATGGGGTTACCCCTAGCCGGAGACATGATCACCCAGGATCCGCTCCTGGTTGATCGCACCCTAGAGGGGGCCGGCCCCTACCAGGTAGATGATGCCGACTTGGATGTGTACCGTCGTCCTTTCCTGCAAAGTTCTGATGTGGGTCGGGCGCTATTGACGACGGTGCGGCGTCTAGACCTCCCCAAGGTGAGTGCAGCCCTGGAATCTGACCTACAGCAGTGGGACCATCCCACCCTCCTGCTCTGGGGCACTAGCGATCCTTGGCTACCCGTTAGCCTGGTAGAGGACTATGTTAAAACCCTGCCCAATGGGGAACTGCAAACCCTCGATCAAGTAGGTCACTACGCCCAGGAAGACTGGGCTGAAAAAGTGGCCCTGGCCCTAGATAAGTTCCTCCGACAGGTGGCCGTTTAGGTCGCCCCCTGCCCTCGGCACCCTGCCATTAAGGCTGCCAGTCGTATTCTAGGGCCGCATCTCCCAAGCTCTCTCGGATGGTTTCCCTGACAGTCACCAACTCCGCCACGGTAACTTTATGATCGGCATAGATTAAGGCTTGAATGGTCTGCCACTCAGCCTGAGATAATTTACCGTCTGCCAGGGCGTCCTGCACCAGTTTTTTCAACTGCTCTAAGTGGGAGGCTTCCTCTGGGCTTAGCTGACGGTCGTCTGGATACTCAACTTTCATTGGTTCTGTAGATAGCGGCAGGTTAAGTTATGGTCATGGTAAAGGCAAGCTCTGAATTAGACGATTGCCAGTGTCATCATTTCTTGTATTTGGGTCTTTAGGAGAGTACCCCATGGCGACTAAGCAGCAGTTTCACAGCTTTGACCAGATGCTGACCAACTCGTCCTTGCCAGTGCTGGTGGATTTTTATGCCACCTGGTGTGGGCCCTGTCAGATGATGGCTGGCATTTTGACCCAGGTGAATGGTCAGCTGAAAGGGCAGCTAAAAATCGTTAAAATTGACACCGATAAATATCCCCAAATTGCCTCTCAGCAGCGCATTGAGGCGTTGCCAACCCTGGTACTGTTCAAGGCAGGGCAGCCGGTCGATCGGATCAAAGGGGTACTCTCAGCCGAGCAATTGGTGGCTCGGCTGCGGCCGCAGTTGGGCTAAAGGGTGCTGATTCTAGATGGAACTTGAGTCATGGTGGCTTGCGCGATCGCCTTAGGCGCTAACTTGGGCAACCCCCAGCAGACCTTAGAGGCAGCCTTTCAAGCCCTGAACCGCCCGCCTGATTTGCACCTGGTGGCCCAATCTCACCTGTATCAAACCGCCCCGGTCGGCCCACCCCAGCCCGACTATATCAATGCCTGTGCCCTGGTGGAAACCACCCTGCCTCCCCCAGACCTGCTCAAAACCCTACTGCAAATAGAACAGCAGTTTGGTCGGGTACGCCGAGTGCGCTGGGGCCCTCGTAGCCTGGATTTGGACCTGCTGTTCTACGGTCAGCAGGTGATCGACACCCCTACCTTGCAAGTGCCCCATCCGCGGTTAGGCGATCGCGCCTTCGTGTTGGTGCCGCTAGCCGAAATTGCTCCTGACTGGATGGATCCAACCACTGGTCATACCGTGCAAACCCTCAGCCAGGCCATTGATCAGACCGGCGTTAGACGCCTGGATATCGCCCCGCCCTAAAGGCAGTACAATAGGCTAATCCACTGTCTGTCTATATTCTTTTTTCACAGTCATACCTATGCCCCTGGGCCAAGAACCGCCACAGCTGTTAAAGCGTCGCCTATTTTACGAAGGCCGTAAGTTTGACTTTGAGGTTAATCGGCTACGGCTACCGAACAAAACCGAAGGGGACTGGGAATGTGTGCGCCACCCCGGCGGGGCCCTGGCGGTGCCCGTCACTGACGACGGTAAGCTGGTGTTGGTGCGGCAGTACCGGTTTGCGGTTATGGGTCGTCTGCTTGAGTTTCCGGCGGGCACCGTGGAACAGAATGAAACTCCTATCGACACCATCCGGCGGGAAATTGAAGAAGAAACCGGCTATAGCGCCGCCACCTGGCTACCTATTGGTAATTTTGCCCTGGCCCCTGGTTATTCTGATGAAATTATTTACGCCTTTTTGGCTACTGATCTATCGGCGATCGCCGCTCCCCCCGCCACAGACGACGATGAAGATCTAGAGGTGGTTTTGCTGACGCCTTTAGAGTTAGAGAAAGCAATCTTGGCTGGGGAGGCCGTCGATGCCAAGTCCATCGCTAGCTTCTTTTTGGCCAAACCCTTTATCGACAAGCTAGCTACTCTTTAGGCGATTTCTGAGAAAGAAGATCTCCACTGTAAGTCAGCGATCGTAGCTTTCGTAGGGTGGGCAATGCCAACCCTTTCAACGTAACTTAACGGCAAAAAGCATTTGCAGCGTTTCCTGAGATTTAGGGCCTAAGAGATGAACTTTAGGCTGCTTACCCAACAGGCCAACCATTTCTTCCTATGCAATGCGAAGCGCGACAACACATCCAACAGGCCAACCCTTCCGTGAGGTCTAGGACGACAGCTGTTATGTTGGTGCCCCTTTGGGGCAACGCCCTGGTCGTATGCGAAGCAGTGATCTGGGGGGAGCGAAATCCCCCCAGCAGCCCATCTGGCTTTCCCACCAAGTATTGCGAGCTACGGCAAACCTAAATCCACCATATTTACATTTACAAGGCTGCCTGTCCAACGATCAGCCAATTCACCCGCAGATCCCTACCTGCCCATCAGGGATTCGCCACACCTTGGACTTATCCACAGGTTTGACCATCCCTGTGGATAAGTGAGTTGCAAATCTTGACATTTTAGACTCAAGATACCTAGAACAGTTGCTCTATAAGCCTCCCAGAAAATGCTAAGGAAAAGTAAAGATTTTTTTATCTGTGGAAAACTTTCGCTAGCTCAGACCGAGTTCTTTGTGGTAAGGGTAAGCAGGTCAATCCCCTTTTTCTGTAATCCTGTAGACCGTTTGGTCCCTTGCCAAAGAAGCGAGGAAACCAGGGTAAGCCAATTTTGTTGTGGCCATGGGGGCCTACAATTCAAACTACTCTAGATGAATCTCTGCCAACTATGATCACCCACACCCCGAGAGAGCAATATCAATGTAGGCGGCGGCACAACCGGTTGTTATCAACCCTGGTGGCGGCTATGGCAGGGGTGGCGGGGGTAGGTTATCCCCTGATCAATCCACCCATGGTCCAGAGTGCCGAAAGAATCGAGATCCGAGTGACTGGCCCGCTGATTCTGAACCTGTCCGTAGAGTCCTTGGCCACCTTTGCCGAGACCGGGGAAATCACCCGGGAGTTCCGGCCCTATGCTCAACTTCTGGGAGATGAGGCGCTCGACGATCTGCAGCGACTGCTGAGGGTCTCTTTTCCCCTCGATGTCACCACCACCAGCCACCTGAGCTATTCCCCCCTGGGCCGGGATGTGCTCACCAACCTGGGTAAAGTGATTCAGTTCTTGCCGGGGGAAAATGGATTAGTCGGACTGCGGGCGGCTGTGATTAATGCGGCGGCCCAGGCTGGCCCCGATGGATGGACCCTGATTGATGCAATGCGGGCCTTTCCCACAGAATCGATTGATATCAGCTTGAGGGGACTGCTGGATCTGCAGCGAGAACTGTCGGTTTATTTGAGCGATAACCGGGCCTTCGTCAAGGCGATCCAAGCCCAAGCCGAGGCGGAAATCGCCGGTCAGTCGGAGCTGGGTCTAAGCCAGTTGCCCGATCTGTCTCAACCCGGTCCCTACGCTGTTTCTCGCCAAACCATTACAGTCACCAACCCGGCCCTCAGGCAAACCACTCGGGGCCTGACAGTCAACTATGACTTCGATGTCGATGTCTACTTGCCAGAGGGGATAACCACCCCGGCTCCAGTGGTGGTGGTCTCCCATGGGTTTGGGGCGGTCAAAGAAGACTTTATTTTTCTGAACCAACATCTGGCCTCCTACGGCTATGCGATCATGGCTCCAGATCACGTGGGCAGCGATCTACAGTTTCGCCAAGCGTTTCTAGGGGGGCGGCTGAATACGTTACTCAGCCCAATTGAGTTTGTGAATCGGCCCCGGGAAATTTCATTTTTGATTGACCAACTGGAACGGTTAGTGGCCGATTCCCCCACCTGGGATAGCCAGTTAGATCTAGACCGGATTGCCGTGATTGGCGATTCCTTGGGCAGTTCGACGGTCATGGCCCTAGCCGGTGCCGAATTAAGCCAGCCTCGCATTGCCGACCAATGTGACCAAGATCAGCTGATCCTGAATTTTTCGCTTTACATTCAATGTAGTGCCCGGTTTTTGCCCCCCACCACGTTTGATTTAACAGACGATCGGATTAAAGCTGCGATCGCCGCCCACAACTTGGGTACCGCTCTCTACAGCCCAGAAAGCCTGGCCGAGATTAGCATTCCCCTGCTGATGGTCTCTGGCAGTGCCGACATCGTTGCCCCGGTGGTAGTCGAGCAAATTCTGCCCTTTAGGGCGATGCAGCAGCCATCCCGCTACCTGTCCCTATTGCACGTGGGCACCCACTTTTCCTCTAAACCACCCGGAGAAGGGGCCGGGGATGTCCCCGACATCTTGACGGGAGCCTATCGGGACATCGGTGCGGCCTACTACAAAACTCTGGCGACCGCCTTTTTAGGGGCTCACCTGCGGGACCAACCAGACTATTTACCCTACCTGAGTGCGGCCTATGCCCGAGCCCTCAGTCAAGACAATCCCCTGGTGGTGGATACCATCAGCGATTTACCCCTAGACCAAGTGGAAGCGGCCTTCCAAGGGCGTCCCTCCCTCACCCTCGCCCCGTCCCCCACGGCTCCCGTCCCGCTGCGCCAAGAGCCCATCCTCACCACCATTCAGCGAACCGGGGAACTGCGGGTAGCCATGCGTCGAGACGCCCCGCCCTTTGGCTCCGTCGATAACCAGGGATGGACTGGCTACTGCCCCGCCCTAGTCACCGCCCTGGCAGACTACCTGGACAGCACCCTAGAGAGCCCCGTCGACATCCGCCTGGTGGCTCTCCCCTCCACCCTGGAGGATCGATTTGATCTGGTCCGTAACGGCCAGGTCCACCTGGAATGTGGCCCTAACAGCGTTGGTCAGGTGGCCCCAGGGATTCAATTCTCTAGCCTGATCTTTGCCTCAGGAGCTCGTTTTTTGACTACCCCCAACAACACCGATCGCGTCAATCCCGCCCTTTCCCTGGACGGGCTGCGGATCGGCGTCTTGGCCAATTCCACCAACGAACAGCTGTTGCAGGACCGCTATCCCCAGGCCCAGGCCATCCGCTTCCAAGGCCCTACCGGACGCACCGATGCGATCGCCGCCGTCACCACTGGCACAGTGGACGCCTTTTTAGGGGACGATCTGCTGACCCTAGCCGAGGTACAGCGCACCGAGCAATCCATAGACGCCCTCACCCTCACCCCAGAGCTCCCCTTATCCTGTGAGTATTATGGTCTAGCCCTACCCAACGATGACCCCGCCTGGGCCGCCACTGTCAACCGCTTCCTCGCCGATCAAACCGGCGAACAGATCTGGGCAGATTGGCTAGGGAGCTTTGCCCCCTCCGCCCTCGGCACCTTAGACCACTGCTTGAACCAATGAGGCTGATCAGGGCAATTGGGTGCTGGTTCCCTAAGATCTCGCTGACCCTTATATTTATAAGGTAAGTCAACAAGCAGTATAAGGGTCTGGGCTATGGCAAATCATCCTTTAAAGCGGACTGGCAGCATCACGCCTCGTACCCTGGGACGACGTTTGTTGGGCTGGATCATAGCCCTGCTGTTGGTATTGGGGGTGGCCGTTGCCCCTGCCCAGGCGATCGCGGTTTACCAGCTACCCACCGTATCTGCCGGTGAAACCACCTGGGTTGTAGACGATGCCAATCTTATTAGCCGGATTAACGAGGGTAAAATTTCTAGCCAGCTTAGCGAGTTAGCCGCCTTGACCGGCAATCAGGTGCGCTTGGTCACTATCCGCCACTTCGACTACGGCGAAACTATCCAAACCTTTACCGACAAGCTGTTCGATCGCTGGTATCCCACCCCGGAAGTCCAGGCTAATCAAACCTTGCTGGTGCTCGACGAAGTCACCAAAACCGTCGGTATTCGGGTCGGGGAGGGGGCCGCCGAGTTATTGCCTGCCGATATCGCTGAGAGTGTAGCCCAAGAAACGGTCCTCTACCCGCTGCTGGAAGGGGATAAATATAATCAGGCTTTTTTGGCCGCCAGCGATCGCCTCGTCGCGGTGCTCAGTGGCCAAGAAGACCCTGGTGCCCCCGCCTTTGATAACTCCTTTGCTAGCGAAAGCGAGGGCACCTTTGCCACCGCCGCCGAAACCGAAGAAAACCGAGGCAATACCGTCGCGATTGTCGCGGTCCTTTTAGTGCTAGCGACTGTGATTCCCATGGCCACCTATTACTGGTACGCCGGGTTTGGGAATTAAGGGTAGCTTGAATTTTCGTAGCTATTTTATGGCAGCGGCCGAAACTTGCCTTATTTTGGGTGAACCCCCAGGGGTGACGCCTGATCCGCTAACCCCATAGTCACCCTAATAGGACATCCGACCATGCAACGACTGGTAGTGTGCTGCGACGGCACCTGGCAAGAAGCGAACCAGCCCTATCCAACCAATGTCAAAAGAATTTTTCAAACCATTAAAACCACAGAGACGGCTCAGCCTCAACACCTCTACTATCGGCAGGGGATTGGTTCAGGGGGTGATGTCTGGAATCGGTTGATGGGAGGTGCCTTTGGTTGGGGGATTGACGACAATATCCAGGAAGCTTATCAATTTCTCTGTCATAACTATGCCCTAGGGGACGAGATTTACCTGTTTGGCTATAGCCGTGGGGCTTATACAGTCCGCAGTTTAGGAGGATTGATGCGCATCGCTGGCGGCGTGATGGCGAAACAGGATGCCGATAAAATTCCGGCCCTATACGACATCTACCGCAGCGAAGGTCACTATAGTGATGCCAACCAACTATCCGAGGACGAACTGAATCGTCGGGAACTGGCCCGCAAGGAGGCCGCCGTTCAGGCCCTGGGGGCAACCATTCAGCCAGCCACCATTACCGTTCTCTGTTGCTGGGATACGGTGGGTTCCCTAGGTATTCCTAACACTATACCGTTCATTAGTCGGCAAATTAACCAAAAATACAAATTTCACGACTGTCAACTCAGCCATATCATTCAGCGGGCTTTACATGGGGTCGCCATCGATGAACCCCGTCACGCCTTTGACATTACCCCCATGGAACAGAGTCAAGCCAATATTGATGCCGGTCAGGTGCTGCACCAGATTTGGTTCCCTGGCAACCACGGTGCTGTGGGGGGAGGTGTCCAAGCCTTACAACCCCTGTCTGATGGCGCTCTGTTGTGGGCAATCGATATGATTCGCCACACGTTTCAACTGGGACTAGAGTTTGATCCTAACCTTGTAGAATCCGCCCCCGCCCACCCTAACCGCAGCCAGCACTTTGAGATTCGCCCTGACCCTAAGGCTGAGGTGCCCGAGCAGCCTGTACCCTGGGTATTTCGCCTGACTGGCTTAAAACCCAGAACCATTAAAGACGATGACGAGTTGCACCGCAGTGTGTTTGAACGCTGGCAAGCCCTGCCCACCTATCGTCCGAAGAATATGCCCCCGGCCCTAGTGGCGAAACTCAACTTGGCGCAAACGGTGTAAATAGAGGGCCCTAGACGATTTCCGCGAAAGCAGATCCCCACGTCAAGTCAGCGATCGCAGCTTTCATAGGGTGGGCACGGCCCACCACTCGGGGGAACGTTTTCTAGCGGTCACCTTAAGCACATGGTCTTTACTCTCGCAAAGCCACAACCCTAATGGCGTCCAGGTTTCCAGGGTTACTCTGAATGGCTAAGCTGCGCTGATTAGCATGCAAATGCCGCACGATCGCATAGACAGTCTCAATTTCTTCTGGAGCCCCAGCCCGCTGGGCTAGTTCGGTTAGGGTCAAGGGTTGGGTACTGTCATGCAGGGCTTGCAAGACCGCCTGCTGTAGATCTAGGACCCCGGTGGCTGCTTTTTTCCCTGCTTCTACCCCGGGTTGGTGGTAAGCATTGATATTTACCAACGAGGCATAGAAGCCCACCGCCCTTTCATACAGGGCGATCAGAGCACCTACGGTGTGAGCATTGACCTCAGGGATCGTCAGGGTAATGGACCCCCGCTGTTTTTCGTAGAGCGCTTTGCGGGTGCCCTGCAAAAAGCCAAACAGATAGTCGCCACTGGTGGTTCTGGGTTCTATTTCCACCGAGTCCCCCTGTCGGTCTTTCAGCACCTCAATAAAGGTGACAAAAAAGCTGGGAATCCCTTCCCTGAGCTGCTGCACATAGGCGTGCTGATCAGTCGATCCCTTGTTACCGTATACAGCGATGCCCTGGTAGACTACGTTGCCATCCAGGTCTTTTTCTTTACCCAGCGATTCCATCACCAACTGCTGCAGATAGCGGCTAAAGAGCAGCAGGCTGTCTTTATAGGGTAAGACCACCATGTCTTTTTTCCCTTTACCATTGCCCGCGTAGTACCAAGCCAAGGCAATTAGGGCAGCGGGGTTACGGCGCAGGTCAGGCACGCGAGTGGCAGCATCCATCTCTTTAGCCCCGCCCAGAATAGAGCGAATGCTGAGGTTTTGCAGAGCGGCGGGCAGCAGCCCCACGGCCGATAATTCAGAGGTACGCCCCCCCACCCAGTCGCGCATGGGAAAAATGGCCAGCCAACCTTCACTGATGGCTTGCTTTTCCAGTTTGCTACCCCGACCGGTTACGGCAACCGTCTGTTTGGGGAAATTCAACTTCCGTTGCTCAAATCGGGTGCGCACTTCCACCATGCCGTTGCGGGTTTCAGCGGTCCCCCCCGACTTAGAGGTGACAATCACTAGGGTGGTGGGTAAGCGATCCTCCAGGCGGGCCAAGATGCGATCAATCCCTTCAGGGTCCGTATTGTCGATGAAGTGAATATCTAGGGGAGGAAAATCTGGCCCCAGGGCTTGGGCCACAAATTGTGGCCCCAGGGCCGACCCGCCAATGCCGATGGATAGGATGTCAGTGAAGTGCTCTTGGCCAGGGGGGTAAACGCCGCCAGTACGCACCTGACTGGCAAACTGCTCGATGCTAACCAGCGTATCCAGAATATCCTGCTTCAATTCGGGGGTCGGGGCTAGGTCGGGGTCTCGCAGCCAGTAGTGACCGACCATGCGGTTTTCGTCAGGATTGGCGATCGCGCCCCCCTCTAAAGCCGCCATATCCCGAAACGCCTTGTCAAACTTGGGCAACATCTCAGCCACGAAGGCGTCATCAAACCCCATGCGGCTAATATCCAGATAAAAGCCCAACCCTTCATTGTAGTAAAGCCAATCTTTGTAACGCTGCCACAGAGCCGTTGGGGTCATCCTGTCACTCCTCAGGTCTAACTAAAGTCATCACTAGTGTACTGAAGTGCCGCCAAGGATGAACCCATCCCCCAGCTAAAAGGCATGAGATTTGCCCGGTACTGTCTACCGAGCCTGCTTCAGTGCCCGTAGACGAGTCGATAGACTGCGAATCACCTCTAGGGCAAACAGCGGCGTTTCTTGGACCAGAAACTTAAAGTGGGTCTGATCCACCTGGGCCAGCTTGCAGTCTGTCTTGGCCACCGCCGTTGAGGCCCGCAACGGCGGAATCTGGACCAGTGCCCCCTCCCCAAACACATCTCCCGCCTTGATGATTTCGACCACCTGGCCATCCACCACCAACTCCACTTCCCCTTCAATCACCCCGTACATCAACTCCCCCGTCGTACCCACCTCAAAGATCACATCTCCTGACTTGAGGGTTTGCACATCTGGAGCCGTCGCAAACAGCTCAACTACCCGAGCAGGCTCTAGCATGATTCAAAATCCTTAATTTTACTAAACATGACCGCAGCAATTCTATAGCGCTACTGTCTGGAGTTGATTAACAACACTTTAAGCCCCCCGGCGAATTCTTTTAGATAGCTGTAG
>SLIY01000077.1 GCA_007135385.1 Leptolyngbyaceae cyanobacterium CSSed165cm_216 | reverse complement strand
GGCTCATTGATACTCGCGATGCGCTTAAGCTAGCTGAGGATGAAGGGCTCGATTTGGTGGTGGTCTCGAACGGCAAAGATGCTCCTGTTGCCAAAATTCTGGACTACGGTAAGCTTCAGTACCAACAGAGTAAGCGACAGAAGCAAAGCTCTAAACCTTCCCTCAAGGAGGTCAAGCTGCGGCCTAATGTGGGCGAGTCTGACTACCAATTGCGGATCAAGCGAGCGACCGAGTGGCTGTCCAAGGGAGATTCCGTTAAGTTTTTAGTGCGGCTGCGGGGGCGCGAACATCAGCACCGCGATCGGGCTGGAGAACTGCTGGATCGGATTGTGCAGGACATCGGCGAGGCTGGTAAGGTGCAGGCCCTCGATAAGCGGGCGCTGGTGCTGATGCTAACCCCAGCTTAGGTTGCCAATCGCTGACATGACTGGCAAAGGTTAATCTGTCCCCTCCTTAGGAGGGGACAGATTAACCTTTGAGGCCACAGCTTAGGAGACTCAGCTACAGCGTTGGCCACGACAGCAGATTGGCCATCTGCCGACCAATATTAATCGGGTCAAAAGGCTTGGTGATCACACCAGCTACCCCCAGTTTGGCAAAGCGATCGCGATCCCTGGGCAGCACCTTAGCGGTCAGTAATATCACCGGAATTGATTGGGTCTGGGGGTTTTGTTGTAGCTTCTCAAACACTTCGACACCGTCCATATCAGGCATCGAGATATCCAGCAAAATGGCATCCCAATCGCCCTGCCGCGCCTTGTCCAGCCCTTGCCAGCCAGAGGCAGCCCCTTCGGTATCCCAGCCGCTGAACGCCTCTATAGATAGGCAAACGATTTCTCGAATATCTAGCTCATCGTCAATAACGAGAATACGCTTAGTCATGATTCCTCAGTTCTAGATGGGTGCATGGGTAACGCGATGTAAAAGGTGCTGCCTTCTCCTAAGACGCTTTCGACCCAAATGTCGCCGCCATGATTGTCTACTATTCGCTTACAGATCGCTAACCCTAGGCCAGTGCCGCCTTTTTCCCGTGAGTCGGAGGCATCCACCTGTAGAAACCGCTCAAAAATTAACTCCAGTCGGTCGGCGGGAATACCCCGCCCCTGGTCGGCCACAGAGAAGACTAGGTAAGGTTCCGAGGGGTTGTCTGGTGCTCCCTTTACCGCGGCCGGTTTGATCCCTTCCCCGGTTACCTCCGCCTTTAACCAGACACGACTGCCAGGGTCAGAAAACTTGATAGCATTGCTAAGTAAGTTGGTCAGGGCTTGGATGATCGCATCAGGGTCTGCCCACAGGGTGACGGCTGGGACGTCTACCTTAAGGCTGATATGGGCTGACAAGGCCAGAGTTTCGACCCCATTGACGGCCAATTGGGCCAGGTGGTTGACTGGGCAAGGTTCTCGCACAGGGCTGACCTTGCCAGAGGTGAGCCGCTCCACATCCAAAATATCGTTGACCAGGCGAATGAGCCGTTCGGTGTTGGCTAGGGCCATCTGCAGCATATAGTGGGCCTTATCGGGGCGATCGCGCAGCACATCAGTATCTAGAATACCAAGGGCACCTCGAATGGCGGTGAGGGGAGTCCGGAGCTCATGGCTGACGATGGAAATAAATTCGTCTTTTAGCCGTTCCACTTTGCGGCGATCGCTGATGTCGCGCACCACCATTAACACCTCATCCTGGGTGACCGGAACAATCCGGGCTTCTTCGGAGTAAATTTGGCCATTCACCTCTAGTTCATATTCCTGACGTTGAATCATCCCCGTGGCCAAGGCTCGCTCGACATGTCGCCGCCGCTCCTCCGCCACGGCTTGCGGCAGGTTGTCGTACATGGTCTTGTGGAAAATTTGGCTCTTATCCCCCAACCAGTGCACCGCATCGAGATTATAAATTTCCAGCGGTATCCCCTCTCGCCCTAGCCGCATCAGCAGATCAGGCATGGCATTGATCAGGGCCTGTTTCGTGATTTCATTTTCCGCCAGGGAGGCCATTTGTTTAGCCACCTGCTGCTCTAGCTCCCGCTCATAATTGGCCTGGAGCTGCTCGGCCCGGCGTCGTTCAGTAATGTCCTGAAAAGCATTAATCGAATACACCACCTGCCCAGCGGCGTCAAAGACCGGAATGGTGTGAATTTCCAAGGGTAATCGTTGTCGACCGGTGTCGATTTCAATGTCATCAGCGTAGGCGCTTTCACCCCGTAGCCCTCGCACAACGGGGAGTTGGTCGGTAGGGTACAGTTGGTCAGTGCCCGCCACATACAGTTGATAGATCTCGGCAAGCTGATCCGCCGAGGTCTCGCTCATGGTTTGGGGTGAGTGCTGCACCAGCAGCTGCTTACCTTTTTGGTTTAGAAAAAGCACTTGCCCAGTCGGATCGTGGACGCTGATCGCCACTGGCATACGGTTCAAAAAGCTGGCTAGGGTGGTTTCGCGATCGCGCAGCGCCTGAAACGATGCCACCAACTGCGAGGTCATCTGGTCAAAGCACTGCCGCAGTGCCTCTACTTCTAAGATCGGGGTGGCTTGGGTGGGCGGTACCACCGCCAGGCCACCGGTAACCGCTTGGGTGGCCTGCTGCAGCGATAGAATTGGTTTGGCAATGTATTCGGCCGTCCAGATTCCGAAGCCAATCGACCCCAGCAAGGCGAGGCCCCCCAGCAGTAGGGTGCGGATTAAACCACTGGTGGCAGCTGCGGTAAAGTCTGATTCTGAAATCACCACTACCACCTGCCACTGGAGCTGGTCATTGGGGGTAAACGGCACAGCCTTTCCAGAGTAGCGGGTGCCATTCAGGCGAAACTTAAACGGAGTGGTTGCCTGGGGGAGGGTGGCAGAGACCCCCAACTGAGCCGCCATGCGGGTGACTGGATCCTGACTGGTTTGGACCTTTAACAGCCAATCTTGGGGCTGTAAGGATAGGGGCTGCTGGGGCTGCGATCGCTGAAACGGTACTTCAGCACCAGAGGTGGCCAGTAAGTGGCCCTGAGCATCAACAATAAAGGCCTGCCCCGTTTGGCCAATGGTCAAACGGCGCAAAAAGTCCCCCGCCTGATCAAGATAAATACTGGCACTGAGCACCCCTTGTGGCCGGTCTTGGGGATCAGTAAACGGTAAAAAGTAAGCCATCATTAAAATGGGCTGTTCGATCCCTCGGGCTAAGGAAACAGTGGGTAGCCAAAGGCCATCAGGATTGGCTTTGGCAAGCTCATACCACGGCTGCTCCGGCGGGGTTTGGTGGGGGTCATAGTTGGGCAAAACCTCTTTGACCGCCAGCGGTGTCCCCGCTTGATCAGCAATGATGCTCTGCAACTCTCCTGTGTTCAGGTTCCGCCTGCGGATCAGTAGCTGACCTGTTTCGGGGCGTCCTACCGCCAAAAAATGCTTATCTTCAGTGGTGATCATGATGCCACTGACGTTAGGGTGATAAACGATCTGGTGGACAAAATAAGCTTCCACCGCCGCCATATCCTGCCAGTCAACCAGTCCTGAAGTAATCGCAGCCTGGTGCTGATGGGCTAATGCAACTGGAGCTTGGAAGTAATCTGCCAGTTGTTGGGTAATGCGATCAGCGGTCTCAGCAACCATGTGTTCGGTCATGGCCACCACTGTCTGTTGGTTACTGCGGTAGGACAGATACACCACTAGGCCCGTAATCCCGACCACTTGCAGGAGAAACGGCACAATTAACAGGGCACGTAGCGAAATCTTCATCGATTTCTCCTGACCAGTGCTAGGCCGGATAAAGGCAAACGGTATGTCCCCCTGGTCCCTGGGCTGTCTTTAAGGTTTGGTCAGCCATGGTTAACCATTGATCACTGGATAAGTTGACTGTGGGGATTCTGTTGGGTTAAAAGGGCGATGTTATCGGGCTGGGGCCAAAACATGGCCTGCTGCTGACGCATACAGGCTAGCTGCTGGCGCAAGTGATTACGTTCTAACCGGCTGAGGACTCGGGTCACTAACTCAGGGCCAATGATCGGCTTACCAATCAGATCGTCACCCCCTACCTCAAACACCTGGTGGATGGTCACGGTGTCAGGGTGAGCCGCCATCATCAAAATCGGTAAGTTGCCAAAGCGAGGATCTTGCCGCACCACCTGACATAAATCCGTCCCACTGAAGGTGGGCATTTCCATCGACAGCAGCAGCAGATTCGGTTGGGTTTGGTGCAGTGCTGTCCAAAACTGGGTGGGGTGATTGAGCTCGAACACCTCTAGACCCCAGGGGGTCAGTAAGTTGGTGACTGCTGCACAGGTCATCGGGTCATTATCGACCACCATTACCCGTGACTGGTAGCCAGGGCAGGACGGCAACAACGGCTTGAGGCTGTTTAGCACCTGGGACGCCGTCACCGGTGCCGCTAGGTAGCGATCGCCGCCTAGACGTGCCACCTGCACCCGTTCCGCCAGACAGTCGTCGCTGCTCAGCACCAGGACGGGTATCTTGGGATGACGTTGCTTGATGGTGTGCAGTAACCCAAAAGCTTCCCCAGCAGGCCCAGAGCTATGCAAACCGATAGCGATGGCATCGACAGGTGCCCGTGCCATCACCTGATCGAGGCTATCCAGATGATCCAGGGCTGTAACTTGCCAACGCTGGTCAGGGGCAACCTGGCGTAATTGCTCGACTAAGGATGGGGCGACAGCCAGGGTGGCAAGCTGATATACAGCCCCAGCCCCAGCCAATGGTTCAGCCTTGGTTAGCGGTTGGGGGGGGGCTGCCAGGGTCTGCTTGAGCTTCAGCAGGGTCCCCGACAAAGCGTCGATGGCTGAAGAATCCAGAGGCTGGTCCCGCTGCAGCAGCTGTTCGATGTGCCTGGCCAAGATGGAGCCCGCGTCGTAACCGAAGGTGCCCAGCCCCCCTGCTAAGCGATGGGCTTCTTCACAGGCGATGGTTTGCTGTTGAGGATTGAGAACACCCGCCTGCAAGACTCGGATGGCGTCCTCGACCACTGCCAGCCGCTGCTGGATTGACGCCTGAAATCGCGCCGCAATGGCCTCAAGCTCACTGATCTGGGCCCTCTGGCGGTTATTAGTACCTGAGGGAGCTGCCCCCTGATGGGTATCTCCTGGGGTGGGTGGGGATGGCGACCGGGATTGAGGAGGAGCGGGCAAGTCCTTTAGCCGGTATCCCAGTCCATACACGGTTTGGATCACAGGCTCGATCACCCCACTGCGTTTAAGTCGATTGCGTAAATCTTTGACCAGGTTGGTCACCGCGCCCTCGGTGGGGGAATCGTCAAGGGTCCAGAGGTGATCCAGGATGGTGCTGCGGCTAAACACCTGCTGAGGATGGCGCAAAAAGAGCTCGAGTAAACTGTATTCCTTCGGGGTGACCGGCACGGTGTGCCCCTGGTAGGTCACCTCAGCTAGGGCAGGCTCTAAGCACAAGTCCCCCCAGACCAGGGAGGGAGCTCCGTGTCCTCTATCTCCCCGACGGAGCAATGCGCGAATCCGGGCTAAGACCTGGGATACCTCGAAGGGCTTGGTGACATAGTCGTCGGCCCCAGCATCTAGGCCAGTGATGATGCTGTCTTCACTCCCATAGGCCGTCAAAATCAAAACTGGGGTGGTAATGCCCTGATTCCGCAGTTTGCGACAGAGACTAATGCCGTCTAGGTGGGGAATTTGCACATCCAACACCATTAGATCGTAGGTGAGCAGAGTGGCTAATTCGAGAGCCATAACGCCATCGGTGGCCTGCTCAATGGTGTATCGTGCTGCTGTCAAATGATAGGCCAGCAGGTCACGGGTTGGTCGATCATCCTCAACAAGCAAGATTTTCATGGCGAGGCCAAGCAGGCAAAACGTGGGGCTACAATGAATACCCTGCCACCCCAGGGCTGGGGGATGTTTCTGATTCAGGCAGAATCAGATAGACGAAGTCAGAGGCATGCTACTTACTACTTATTAGAATAATATTGCTCATCTTAGTCTAGACTCTATATTCTTCCATCTGAACCCAGATTTTGGCTAGTTTCGGGGATACGGGCCAGGGCCGATCGCACCGCTTGTTGCTGATCTCGTAGGGTAATCCAGCGGTGATAAGTACGGGTGTGAATGGCGACCGAGTGACCCATCATCCGGGCCGCCACGGTGTCGGGCAGACCAAAGTGAATGGTGCGCACCGCCCAGGCATGGCGCAAATCATAGGGAGAAAAAGGGACTTGGTAACGCCGAAATTGGGTCGTCACCTGCTGGCCAATCCGCTGTAGGGTGGTCTGCTTTAGGTCCGTGTTGATCGCCGGTAGGATAGTCTGGCGGAGGTTAAATTGCTCCACCCAGGCTGGGTAAAAGGGCCAGACGTCGTGCAACCCTGTCTTAGTGGTTTCTAGGACAGTAATACGGGCTTCGAGATCGCCGCTGGTGAGGAGGGTGCGATCGCAAAAAAACACTTCATGGTTCCGCAGACCATAGGTGGCCATGAGCCCATACACATAGCGCCAGCCAGGGTTGGCAATGCGATCGTACCAGGCCACAATGTCCTGATCAGAGGGGAGGTGGCGGCGCTGGGCTTGGCGCCCCCCGTAGCGACCCCAGAGGCTATCCAGGTCGGTGGGCAGATCAATCTGCTGGTAAGCCGCAAAGGCTTTGAGGGCGGTATACCCCACCTGGCGACTGCGGGAGTGGGGCGGGTAACCTTCTAAGACGGCGACGATGGCCTCCGCCAGTGACTGGCTGGGGGATTGGGCCACCTGGGCCGCCAGCTTATTCAGATAAGGGGCATAGGCCTTGGCCCAGGTGGTTTTGCAGGAGGCCAAAGCCGCCGTGTCGGGACCGGCCTGGGCCATCATGGCCGCCTGAAACTGGGCAATGCGTTCCTCCAAGCTGGCTCCCTCTGGCTCTGGGGTTTGGCTGGGGGCGAGGTAGTCAGACCAGTCAAATCGATGCTCAATCAGGCGGGCGGCAATGATTTTCGCCTCCTGTTCAATTTGCTTTAGCCCTGGTTTAGTGGCGGGTAGTCCCAGGGGAATTCGTTGCTGATGGCGGCGTTGTTTGGCGCTGCCGGGACGGGGCGGAAGGGTTCCCCTGAGACTGAGGCGATCGCCTCGACGCTCTACCTGTAGCCCCAGTCGAGCGGCCTTTAAGCGATGGTTGAGTTTAGTAATCGCCACATCTAACGAGTCAAGCTGGCCCATAGGTCATGTCAGCGGTGGGAAACCATCCAGGGAACCTGTAGAATATATAAAACCACAGCTTTCAGCTTTATCACAGTTACGATAGCGAACACGCTTAGGCGTGCGGACACGCTCAGACGTTTATAAACACGATAGTGCCATGGGTCGCGTTGGGGTCTTATTGCTTAATCTAGGGGGGCCAGAACAACTTGATGATGTTCGCCCCTTCCTGTTTAATCTGTTTTCTGATCCGGAAATTATTCGACTCCCGCTCCCTTGGCTGCAGCGGCCATTGGCTTGGCTAATTTCGAGTTCTCGGGCCAAGCAATCCCAAGCAAATTATCAGCAAATTGGTGGTGGCTCGCCGCTACGGCAGGTTACTGAGCAGCAAGCGGAGGCGCTGCAAGCCGCCTTGGCCGCTAAGGGTACTGATGCCAACATTTACATTGGCATGCGCTATTGGTACCCCTTTACCGAAGAAGCGGTGGCCCAAATTAAGCGCGATGGCATTGAAACGTTAGTGGTTCTCCCCCTTTACCCGCAATTTTCCATCAGTACCAGTGGCTCTAGCTTTCGCTTGCTTGAGCGATTGTGGATGGAAGATCCTTCCTTACAGCGGATTGTTTACACCGTGATTCCCTCCTGGTATGCGCGCCCAGGGTATACCGGGGCCGTGGCCGATTTAATTGCCCAAGAGTTAAACAAATTAGATCACCCTGATCAGGCGCATATCTTTTTTAGTGCCCACGGCGTCCCCGTTAGCTATGTGGAAGAGGCGGGCGATCCCTACCAACGGGAGATTGAACATTGTACCGAGCTGATCATGCGATCGCTGAATCGTCCCAACCCCCACACTCTGGCCTATCAAAGTCGGGTGGGTCCAGTGGAATGGCTCCAGCCCTACACCGAAGACGCCATTAAGGAATTGGCCCAGCAGGGGGTGCGTGACCTGGTGGTGGTGCCCATTAGCTTTGTTTCTGAGCACATTGAAACCCTGCAAGAAATTGATATCGAATATCGAGAAATCGCCGAACATGCCGGTATCGAAGGCTTTCATCGGGTGCCAGCCCTCAACACCCATCCCCAGTTCATCGCTGATATGGCTGAAATGGTGGTTGATGCCCTAGAGTCGCCTCGTAAGCTATTTTCTGAGGTAGTTCAGCCTGACAAGAGAGTGAAGATCTATCCCCAAGAGCGTTCGGCCTGGGGGCTAACGCCGGTGGCCGAGGTGTGGAATGGGCGGCTGGCCATGGTTGGGTTCTTGGCGCTGCTGCTGGAATTAGTCAGTGGCAAAGGGCCGCTGCATTTTGTTGGCATTCTGTAGCTTTAACCCACCCCGCCCTGCGGGCACCCCTCCCAAGCAGGGGAAGTTGTGATCTCGACTTGAGGTTCAGGCAAAGTCGTCCTATGCCAGCCAGGTCTAAGGTCGAGGTCCACCCCTTGCCCAATTTCGCCAGAGGTAAGAGGTGCGAATCACCAGCCACAGCAGCAGCAAAGCAATAATACCCCCGGCATTGGGGTCATCAAAGGCTAAGAAGGCCAAAACGATGCACAGACCGTCCACCACAAAAAAGGCCCACAGGGGGGGACGTCGGGGGCGGTAAAAGAACCCGACCTGCAAGAGCTGAATCACCAGCGCCAATAGGGCACTGATTAAGCCCAAGATCCAATGTAGCCACCCTTCCAGGCCGACGGTGCGGGCCAGGGCGACACCGGCCAAGGCCCCTACCCCAGGGCTGAGCACCAGCTCGATACTTTGAAGAAGTCGCTGGTTGTGGCGATCCTTCGACAGCATTAACTCGGCGGCCGACCAACTGGCTAAAATTCCCAGCAGTAGGGTGGGTGGCATCCGCGATAGCAGGGGCACATTGGCCCACAGCTGATTACCTGACATCAGCCCAATCAGCAGCAGCGGTAGGGCAATTCGTAACCCCGTGGCTGCCCCGATCGAGAGTACCGCTAGTAGCTCGGTAATGATCACAGGTAGCTAAGGGGTGCTGAGGGCTGTGGACAGGTAGTCAGCCGTTGCCTTTACCACTGCTACTGCATTTTCGTAGACCATGCGGGTTGGCCCCAGCACCCCTACAGTCCCCAGGGAGGTATCGTCTCGGGTGTAGTTAGACACCACCAGGGCACATCCCTGCATCGGCTCAATTGGGTTTTCAGACCCAATCCACACCCGCACATCAGAAGGTACAGGGGCCATGGCAGGCGCTTCAAACAATAACGGCCAAAGCTGGGATTGCTCCTCCTCCAACAGTTTGACCACCGCGTGAATCTGTTGAGATTCGGAAAATTCAGGCTGACGCAGCACCTCCGAGAGGCCACTAATCACTAGTTGGGGGGCACTGGTCGGACGCGATCGCTGGGCTAGATCCAGGAGAGCTTGGCACAGCATCTGGGCATAGTGTTGAAAGTCGTCCCCTAATTCTCCCCAGTCTAGGGTGGCAACCTCTGCTAGGGGGCGCCCCCGCAGGTGGTGGGTCAAAAAGTTAGATAAAATCTCCATCTCGCGGCCGCATTGCCCTTCGAACAGGGGTTGGGCGGCCTCGGTGGGCAGCTGGATCACCACCGACTGGGTGGTCAAAGAATCGAGCAGCACAATCATTAACAGCTGGCCACTGTCCACTTCTACCAACTGGACATGGCGAATCAGCACTGTATTGGCTTGGGGGACCGTCACCAGGGCCAGATAACCACTCACCTGAGCCAGGATTTGAGTCGCCGATTTCAAGACCGCTTCCAGGCTCCAGCCCACCCAGCTCAACCCCTCTGTCAGCAGTGTATCCACCCGCTGCCCCACCTGACTAGCCGGGGGCATCAGACGATCGACGTAAAGACGATAGCCAAAATCCGATGGCACCCGTCCCGCTGAGGTATGGGGCTGATACAGCAGGCCGTATTTTTCTAACAGACCCATGGTATTGCGCACCGTCGCCGGACTAACCTTGAGGTTATATTCCTGGGCTAGGGAGCGTGACGCAACCGGTTCGGCGGTAGCGATATAGTGACGAATAGTAGCCTGTAGCACCTGCTGATGGCGGGCATTGAGTGGCGGGACAGATTCCATAACCAAAGGGCTCGACAAAACTCAATTAAGGCTTTGCCTTACCATAGCAGATGTCCTAGGGGCAGGTGTCAGGTGTCAGGCTCGAACCGTAAACCGCCAACCGTAAACCGCCAACCGTAAACCGCCAACCGTAAACATAGTCTTATCCTTCTTTGCTCTGGGTAAAGAACTCGCCCACCTTAAAGCTAGTGGTGTCTTCCAACTGTTTCAGGGTAGACCGAGTAATCAGCTTGTCCTGTTCCACGAGCACTTCCCCGGTAATCGGGTGGAGTAAGTCTTGGTCGGCCCGTCGCCCAATTAACGCTTCAATATCCTGCAGGGAGTTGACGTACATCCCAGGTGGTAATTCGACCACGACCCCTTCCCCCATGACCCGAGCCTGGCAGGCAAGCCGGGAGTTGGACTTGCATGAGGTAATCACCTCTAAGGTGCGCTGTTCTCGGCGGTTGATCGGAGTTAGGGCGTCCATCCCTGACTGCACATAAATATGGCAGGTGGCGCACATGCCACGACCGCCACATTCTTTCAACACATCCAGTTCTTTGTTTAACAGGACCGAGAGCAGGTTGCCGTTGGTTTCTACTGAAGTTTCTTGGGCAATGGGTTCGAGACGGACGGTTTTAGCCATGGTGGGTAATATCTACAGTCAGGAGATTAAACAAGATATCGCTGCGATCGCAGGGAAGGGCTATGACGATGACAGTCTGCATCAGCTATGGGCGGGAACGCACCCAGGGCTAGGATGGTGCATCTGGCGATCGCGGCGGTGGGGACAGCAGCAGCTTCTTTTCCTGGGGTGTCAGGGCCGTATCACTCACCAGGCGATGGAAATTACGGATCGTTCGTCCTCCCCGCTGCAAAAATGCGCCCACCCATTCCCTGATCCGCTGCTGCTGCTCTTCAGTCAGCGGGGTTGTACTGGCTTCAACCACTCGAAACGAACCATTGGGCTGCAACTCAAATTGATCGAGCCAGGGTTGAGCCGGGCGAACCTGTTTCCAGGTATTAGCAACAATCACGTTGCCCAGGTATTGAGCGGCACCATGGCTCAGATGGTTAAGCGCGGTCACAGTATCTTCACAGGTTACTGTTAGCGTACCCAATTCATCCCGCTCGGCTCTAGGGGCAGGGGAAATAGGGGCACCCTGTGATCGCCCATTCAAGGTGACACACCCCGCAACCAGGCGAAAGGTGGGCACGACGTTGTGGGGCGCTTCCATCAGGGTCGCCTTCAGTTGGCTCACCGCCAAGCGATAGTCGGCCAAAGGCTGTGATTCAGCCATCAACACCAGTAGAATAACCCCCTGGTCAAGTTTGTAGATGTGGGCCAACTGATTGGTAAAGCGAAACGAGAATGTGTCGAAGTTGTCCGAGGTCGTGGATACGACCTGCTGAATTCCCTGGGCTAGGGCATCTTGTTGGTGGGAGTTAAGGCTGATATCTGGCCCAAAGAAGAAGGGGCGATTTCGTCCATCAACCAGCGCCACCCCCAAGATGCCGGGTAGATTCAGGAAGTTCTGAATAACCTGACGTTTCATAAATCGTTGGGGTATTGTGCAATTTTTTTCTGTGAAGGTCCCGAACCAAGTAATCTAGGGATGGCAGACTTATCGAAAAGAATCGATAGATCTAAGATAGTGTCCTTGAATCTGGCGTCGAGACGAGAGCGGTGCTGCTGCTGTTGAGGGGGCCCCTCGACGGCTACCTGCCGCTGCTATCGTTGTCTACTGGCGTTCCAGCATCACTTTACGTTAGGGTTAATGCCCATGGCTGACCTTCCTTTTACCCTTGATCAACTGCGTATTCTGAAAGCGATCGCCGCAGAAGGTAGTTTTAAGCGAGCCGCTGACAGTCTTTACGTGTCTCAACCAGCGGTCAGCCTCCAGGTGCAAAACCTTGAGCGTCAGCTGGATGTACCCTTGTTTGACCGAGGTGGACGGCGAGCCCAGTTGACGGAGGCCGGGCATCTGCTGTTGAGCTATGGCGATCGGATTTTGAGCCTATGCCAAGAAACCTGCCGAGCGATCGAGGATCTGCAAAATTTGCAAGGGGGCACCCTGATCATTGGCGCTAGTCAAACCACAGGGACGTACTTGCTACCTCGAATGATTGGCCTATTTCGGCAGAAGTATGCCGATGTTGCTGTACAACTCCATGTTCACTCCACCCGCAGAACCTCCTGGAGTGTGGCTAATGGCCAAGTTGATTTGGCGATTATTGGTGGTGAAGTTCCTCCTGAATTACAAGACTCTTTAGAAAGAGTGCCCTACGCGGAGGATGAACTCGCATTGATCATGCCGATTTATCATCCTTTGGCCAGTCACGACGTGATTCAGCGGGAAGATCTTTACAAACTTCACTTTATTGCCCTAGATTCCCAGTCCACCATTCGCAAAGTGATTGATCAGGTGTTGACCCGTAGCGGCATTGAAACTCGCCGCCTGAAGATTGAAATGGAGCTAAATTCCATCGAAGCGATTAAAACGGCGGTGCAGTCTGGTTTAGGGGTGGCCTTTGTGTCTAACTCAGCGATCGAAAAGGAACTGCAAATGGGGGTGCTCCATCGGGCCAAGATTGACTCTGTGGTTGTCCATCGCACCTTATCGGTGATCTTTAACCCCAATCGCTATCGGTCTAAGGCGGCGGCGGCTTTCACCAGCGAAATTCTGCCGCAGTTCACTAACTTGCCCCTCAACTTTCAGCCCTCTGGAGCAAACCAGGCCAGTTCCGAAAAGACCAGTCCCGACAAGAATGGCTCTAAACCCGCCTCACCTCCAGAGCCTTGCCCCAGCCCAACTCCCTAGGTCTTGGCTGGCAGCAGTGGGACTACTTTTACTGGGGGGGGCGGGTATTCCCTCCTGGGAGGCCTGTGCTGTTCACGCAGCGACCCCAGACGGTGTCCTGAGCTTGTCGAATGAGGGGTAACCTGCGAAGGGCCTGTGCTGCTCGCGTAGCCACCCCAGGCGATGTCCTGAGAAGCTTTCGTAGGGTAGTTCCTGCCCACCACTCGGTAGAAAGTTTTCTAGAAGTCGCCTAAGCGCCCCGAATGGCTCGAATGGATAGATCAGCGGGGTTGGGAATCGCAATCAGCCCATCCTTGTAGGTTTGAATCAGCTGTTTTTGCCGTAACTTGCCCATCAACCGGGTTACCGTCACCCGAGTAGACCCAATGGCACTGCCAATTTGAGCATGGGTCAGGGGCCAGGGCAGGTAGTAGCCTGACTCGCAGGGCTCCCCAAATTCCTCAATCAGCAGGGTCAAGAATCCCAGGAGGCGATCGATGGTGCGGCGCTGGCCCAGGGTACTTAGCCATAGCAGCTTACGTTGGTGTTGGTAACGAAAGGCATCCAGTACTTCCCGGCGAAAGTGGGGCCAGTTGTCTAGATCATTCCAGTACAGCCAGATCACAATTGTTTGATCGACATGGGCAAAGCTTTGTAGGCTAAAGGGAGATTGGGCCACAATCTCAAAGGGTTGCCCAGATCCGACAAAGCCTAAAAACGCCTCTTCGTTGTTACCCAATGTGGCTGCAGATAGGGACTCGTAATCATTACCTTCGGTTTCATCGTCATCCTCGCTGGGGCCTGCCCCTGCCTGAGCCGCCCCCACTAGGCGTACAGCGCCCCGTTCTACCAGGTAAAGCAGCCCTGGACGGGTGGGAATGCGCTCATCCTTATTGAAGGTTCTCGAGCGATAATGCTCTTGGGCCCAGCCAGTAATACGTTGCCAGGTCAGAAAGGGACGAGCATTGTCAGCACTGGTGGATAGCGGCATAAAGTTTAGACAGCGCAGGATATTACCAGAAATAACTTGAATCAAGTTCAGGAGTGACGGTTTGCCTGTGGAACGCTTACAGACCTAGATTTAATCGCCTATGGCGTCTGAGGCCTTAGGCTTGGTGACTAACTCTGCAGCTAGGAACCCTGTAACTAGGGGCTTAGGGAGAGCCGTGAATGTCACTAAACACCAGCATACGGTCTACCTCTAACCCCTAAAACCCTAGCTGGCCCCCCTTCCCAAAACTCCCGATCTAAGGTCCAGAACTTGCACCTTAATACCAGGCCAACCACAAATGATAATAACGACCAGAATAAAAGATTAACAGGAACACCCTCATACTAATACACCTAAAAAGTATTTAAGAATGACGATGGGCCATCGAACACTGCAAGGGATTTTACAGGCCCGGTTGGGGGCGATCGCGATTCGGCACCTAGGCATGCTGGAGGCATCGGGGCCAGCGATCCTAGATAACCACGCCAGGGAACCATTCCAGTTAACCGCCTGGGAACCGTACCTGGGCCGCAAGCCTGATCCGATTCGCTATGGTTCGGCCCTGGCCCTGAGGCTAACTCCGGCCTCAGCCGCTGCTGACTTAGCGAGGACCCTGGCTAGGGACTGGACTCACCTATCGGAGCCAGGTGAGTCTGGGGCGATGACAATGATCCCGGAGTTGGATGAACGGGGAGATGCGATCGCCCGACAGACCCAAGCCCAAGGTTTGTCCACTGGACAGATTCTCTTGACCCCCAATGCTCAAGCCCTCAGTCTATGGTTATCGGAGGTGGTGCACTCCCCGCGCCCCAGGGGTAACTCAGGGGGCAGTCCCCTTTGGCCAGAGTTCACAGGAGACGCACAGGCGGCCCAGCGGTTAGGCCTCTCTCCTCTGGCATTTGTGCAATATGCCTACTGTCAGTGTTACCGCCTGGTGGGCCTCGGGGTAGACACACCTCCACCACCCGATCGGTTTGTGGCGTCTACCCCGCTAGAACAAGAGATGCTTTGGGCCTTAATTCGGCTGATCGATCGCTTTGATTCCCCAGACCCCACAGCCTGTTTTGAGGCCGGTTATCACCTGTCCGTTCGAGTCGAGCATTGGTTCGGGAAACTCGACCCTCTGCCATGGGGGCCAACTGTATCAGCTAGCCCCCCCACGGTGTTATTGCTGAGCGGCATTGTCTGGGGATTAGAACACCTGCTGGTAGGCTTGCTCAGTCATGCCGCCCCCACAAGTCTCTAATGGTTACCCTGGCGGCTCTTCAGCCTAATGATTTCGGTCCCGCCCCTTGACCTGCTCAACCCATAAGAAAAACTGTTGGGTTAACCCTACAAAAAGGGGTGACAACCTCATGGTCATTGCCTATAATTTGAATGTGTGAGGAGCGAACCAGAAGAGATGCCGAGACGAAACACGGCCAGTCGTCGGCATCTCTTTTGTTTTGTTAGGTATTTTGCCAAGTTTTGAACCAACCCAGCGGTCTATTCCCCCTCACGTTGGAAAAGTAGGGTTGATCATAGCGATGGGGAACTCAGGTGAATCACCAACCGACCCAGGGTCTTCTCGTTGAGTCAGCCTTGTCATCCTGAAAGATCTAGTCTTGGTTGGCAAAAACTTGCCCCCCTGGCTGAGGGTATCAGGTTCTAGGTATCAGGAACGGTTGGCCGATTGATGCTGTAGAGCACTACTGTTTAGAGTGCGACACAATAGTCTTAAGGGCATCGACGACGGCTTGGGGCTGTTCAATCATGGCCATGTGGCCACAGTTATCGAGTTCAAACACCGTTTTGCTACCGGCTTCTGTAGCCGGTAGATAGCCCGCTAAATGATTCACAAAGGTCAGCCCCATCACCTGATCTTGACGACCGGCGATAAAGTAAACGGGTTGGGTCAAGCCAGAGACAATCCGAGGTAGCAAGTGCACTTCAGCCTCTGTGGTGGATTCTAGCAGTGCCCCTCGGGCGGCAACTGAGTCGGCACACAGCATGTCCTGGCAGCGCTGCCAGCCCCACTGATAGGGCAATGGCTTAGCCACCATCATCCGGCTTAACAGCAGCGGTAAGATCGGCACTCGGCCTAGCCAGGGCGATCGCCAGCGCACAATCTGCTGTCCAGCCTGGCGAAACTGGCGGAAGTCACGGTCTATGTAGATCCCCCCGCCTGAATTCAGACAGATTACCCCCTGCACCTGGTCGGGATAGCAATAGGCCGTCCAGAGGGCAATGCTGCCCCCCAACGAATGCCCCACAAGCCACACAGGCCCTAGATTTAGCTGTTTCAATAGGGCTGCCAGGTCCCGGGCATAGGCGGCTAAGCCATAGGGAGAATCGGATGCCCCCATGGCTTCAGCCTTGGGGGGCAGGCCCGGTTCGTAGCGATCGAGGTGGTATCGGGACTCGCCAAACCCGCGCAGATCATACGCCAGGCAAGGATAACAACCCACTAGTTGGTGCATAACCGGTTGCCAGTAGCTGTGGCTCAACAGCCAACCGTGGATAAATACAAAGG
>SLIY01000279.1 GCA_007135385.1 Leptolyngbyaceae cyanobacterium CSSed165cm_216 | reverse complement strand
TTTTCCAGAGCCCCGGGTTTTCCAGAGCCCCGGGTTTTCCAAAGAATGATCCCCGTTTCCTAAGGGCTTGGTATAATGCGATGATCGTATCGTTATGAGCAGGCTGTCGCGGCAGCAGACCTGTGGCAGGGGGTTTTTTGCCATGCATCCAACCATTGACGACATCGACTTCCAGGCTCGCCAGGGAAGCGTAGCGGCCATCATTCAAAAGCTGAATGATCATTTTGTCGAGGACAGCATTCGCACCCGGGCTATTCAGGACAATGGCATTTTGCAACTCTTAGTTGAGGCACCTACCGCTGATCGTCTACCCAAAGACGACATTGTAGAGCAGGTGCGCCATGTGCTGGAGTCCATTAGCCCCCGGGGCATTACTCGGGTCAATATCAACAGCCGTCTGGTGAAAGAACAGCAGTTACTTTGGTTGGATGAAATTAAGCGCGATCCCGAAAATAGCTTGCTGTGGCGAGAGCCCATCACCCTAAAGCGACCCAACGCCCTGGTGCGATTTTGGCAAGACTTGCGGGCCCCCCGCCAGCGGAACCCCTACTTAGACGATGTGCCCCGCAAGAAAAGTCCCTCCAGTCGGCTGGCCTTTTGGCGGGGTATTATTGGCGGGGCCAGTTTGGTCCTATTACTGCTGATGGTGGGCTGGGCCACCAAAGACTGGCTGGGGCTGAATCTGAACTTGGGAGGGACACAGGTTCAGACAGATGAAGCAGAGGCGGAGGCTGAACCAACTGCCGCTGCCTCCCCCGACCAGGATCCGTTCGTTATGGCTGTGCGCATTGCCCAGCAATCCGTAGAAGATGGCCGAGCTGCGGCAACCCCGGCAGAATGGCTAGACCTGGCGGTACGTTGGCAGCGCGCCTCTGACCTGATGGCCGAAGTTTCCCCAGAGGACGACCGCTATGAGGTGGCCCAAGACCGCATTCAGTCCTACGCCACTAACAAAGCCCAAGCCCTGGAAGAGGCGGAGCGCCTCCAAGCGCAGCCCCAGAATTAGCCTGGACAGCATTAGCCTAAAATTAAGGACTGTTAAATCTATGCGACGGCTGGGTATACCCATGCAGAAATCGGATAATGGCCCAGCAGCACACCCACTAAGTTTGTTATATCGAAGAGGATGACACTTTAATAACGCTTTTATGAAATCCTCTTCTTCTGCTTCCTCTTCTACCCCGTCCCCTCATGCTCGGTTAAAAGCTTCAGCCTGCCATGACAAGGACGATTTTAATGCCTGGGCTGAGGCGGTAAAACAACAGATGCTGGCGGCGTTACAAAAACGTCAGCATGATTAGGGACTGGTGATCAACGGCTGCCAGCCCTGGCCCTGGTGGCCGTAGTCCAAAGTCTGGGGATGAAATATTTCGGCCAAAATTTCTAGGGATTCCACCAGGCGAGGGCCAGGTCGATTGAAATATTGATTGCCATCGGTAATATAAACCCGTTGGTGGCCTACGGCTTTGAGCCCTGCCCAGGCGGGATGATCGATCAGGGCCTGGCTTTCTTGGCGGGTGACCGTCAGGTCATAGCCACAGGGCATGATCACGATCACATCTGGGTCGGCGGCGGTCAGGTCTTCCCAGGTAATCCAGGGGGAATGGTGGCCGACGGTACCAAATAGGGATTTGCCCCCCGCCAGTTGCACCAGTTCCGGCACCCAGTTGCCGGCAGCCATTAGGGGATCTGTCCATTCAATACAGGCCACCGTGGGCTTGGGGTCTTGCTGAGCAGCTTGGCTGACACAGGCGTTCAGGCGCTGCTGTAAAGCTGTCAGTGTCGCTGTCACCCGGTCTTGGTCATTGGCCCCTAAAAGAGCGCCCCCTACCCGTTGTATGTCGGTCCACACGTCTTTCAGACAGGTGGGTTCTAGGGAAACGACCTGAGGTTGGCTGCCGGTAAGTTGAGCAACGGCGGCCTCTACATCGCCTAGGCTGACGGCACACACCTCGCACTGGGCCTGGGTAAGAATATGGGTGGGCTGCAAGGTCTCTAGCAGGTCGGTTTTAACCCGGTAGACGCTGAGGGCGGCGGTGAGTAAGTCGGTGACCCGCTGGTGAATGGTGGCACTGTCTCCAACCGGGTCAAATTTGGGCTCCGTACAAACAGGTAAGGCCTGCACCGCCGGAGGATAGTCGCATTCGTGGCTGCGGCCCACTAAAAACTCCCCCAAACCTAGGCTGTGGACAATTTCTGTCGCACTGGGGATGAGGGAGATAACCCGCAGAGGGGGCTGAGTCATAGGATTAGGCGGAGGTATTGGCCAGAATCTTTTCGGCAATTTTGTCTGGCACTGGGTCTAGATGATCATAGCCCCATTTGAAGAAACCAACCCCCATGGTCAGCGATCGCAGCTCTAAGATCATCGTCTGCATTTCCGCCTGGGGTACATAGCCCGATAACACATCCCAACCGGGCCAGTCGGCTTTGGCTTCGTAGCCCAGGATCTGCCCGCGCCGTCCCGGAATCAGCTTCAACACATTGGCGGTAAAGCTGCTGGGCACGGAAATATCCACCAGGGCAATGGGTTCTAACAGGGTGGGGCCACAGGCCAATAGTCCTTCCTGCATGGCAATGCGGGCCGCCTGCTTAAAGGCCTGGTCAGAACTATCTACATTGTGATACGAGCCGTTGGTGAGGGTGACGGCCAAATCCACCACTGGAAAGCCTAAGGGACCATGGTTCAGGTATTCTCGCACACCAGTTTCGACGCTGGGAATGTATTGCTTGGGGATGACCCCGCCGACGATGGTGTTGCTGAAGCTAAACCCCTCCCCCCGGGGCAGCGGTTTAATTGACAGATACACATCCCCAAACTGGCCATGGCCGCCGCTTTGGTGTTTGTAGCGTCCGTGCACTGAATCGGCCGGCTGGCGAATGGTTTCTTTGTAGGGCACCAGGGGCAAATGGGTGGTCATGGGCAGGTTATATTTGCGGTTGAGGCGATCGATGGCCAGGTTCAGGTGTACATCCCCCTGACCCCATAAAATCACCTCGTGGGTGTCGCCGTGTTGTTCCCAGGTCAGGGAGGGATCTTCTTCCATCAGCTTTGCCATGGCACCACTGAGCTTCACTTCATCGCTGCGCTTTTCTGGGGTAATAGCCAGGGCATAGACCGGATCGATGGTGGGGGCTTTGGGCAGAACAGTGCTGGGGGTAGTAGGGCTACCTGTGGTCAGAGTGTCGCCAGTTTGGGCGGCTTCTAGGCGGGCGATCGCTACCACTTGTCCCGCCTGGGCTGTAGATAGGCTGGTTTGCTGGGTACCCAGCAACTCGTACAGACCGCCCATGCGATCGCCGTTCAGGCTATCCCCATCCCGTAGTTCTCCCTGCCAGACGCGCACCAGGGAAAGCTTACCCCCTTGAGGGGTGTAGTAGGTCTTCAGCACTTGGGCTACGGTTTCGGCGGCGGGGAAGGCTAGGCCACGATTTGTTTGGGTGGTCTCGGGGGCGGGGGCTTCTTTAACCAGAGCATCCAATAGGGGACGCACCCCATAGTCCGCCTGGGCTACCCCAAACAGCACTGGCACCACTAAGTCGGCTCCCAACTCCATCTTCAAGTCGTTGATAATTTCCGTTTCCGGCGGGGCGATGTCTTCCAGCAGTTCTTCCAGCAGATGGTCATCAAAATCGGCTAGGGTTTCCAGCATCTCGGCCCGAGCCACCTGCTCCTCGGCTTGCAGGTCCGCTGGTAGGGGCACTGGATCCGCCGGGGCACCACCATGGTAATGGAAGGCCTGCTCGGTGACCAAATCGATAAAGCCCACGAGCTCCCGGTTTTGGCGAATGGGGTACTGCTGGGGAATCACGGGCCGTGAGGAAACGGTTTTGAGTGCCTCTAGCACCTCGGCAAAGCTGCCGTTAGCCCGATCCAGCTTATTGACCCAAATAAGGTGAGGAATATTCCAACTGTCGAGAAACTGGAGCAGGGGCGACAGGGTCAGCACCTTGTTGGGGTCGGCCTCGCACACCACCACTGCTGCCCCAACTCCCACCAGGGCATTCCAGGTTTCCTGCTGGAGCTCCACCGAGCCGGGGCAGTCTAAAAACGTAAAATGAATGCCGCCGTACTGGGTACTGGCGGCATTTAGTTCTACAGTCATCTGGCGATCGCGAGCTTCCGGTGAGCTGTCACCCAGAGTATTGCCATCGTCTACATTGCCTTTGCGGGTAATCGCTCCTGTTACTGAGAGAATACTTTCTAAAAGGGTGGTTTTACCGCTACCGTAGGCTCCCACCAGCGCTATATTGCGCGAGCCTAAACTGACGTTTTGAGTCATAGCTAACTCCTTGCCACTTATCTATGGCACTTAGGGAAAAGCCGATACCATTGCGAGCCAGCACCTGCGAGCCAGCGCTAGGGAGAAAACACTCGGCGAGCATCCACCCAGTCAGCCATAGCCGCTAGCTGTGAATCACAATTGCGCCTAGAAATCGCACCCAGACACGATCAAGCTAAACCCATACTAGTCAGCTGCAAACAGGTGGCTTACTTTACCCTAATCGCCTGGCATCTGAATGGGATGGACTTGAATTGAAGTGACTCGGCTGGTCTAACCTCAGATTAACCCAGCCATAAAACATGATTGACGTCAGTTTTAGAAAGTTCACCAAATAAAATGTTAATA
>SLIY01000375.1 GCA_007135385.1 Leptolyngbyaceae cyanobacterium CSSed165cm_216 | reverse complement strand
TATTAGGAAAGCTATGGACCTCGAGCTGGACTTGGCGTAGCAATAAGTACATGGACACAATTACTGACTGATCCGTGATCCGGCCTTCGACTCCGCTCAGGTCTCGTCGACTCCGCTCAGGCCTCGTCGCCTCCGCTCAGGTCTCTTCGCTGGTTGAGCGGAGTCGAAACCAGCAACGTTGAGCCCTTTATTTTTGTCCACCTACTTACTTCTAAATTCTAGCTCCTTGCTGCCAGCCATTCCCATGATTCTGGAGCCCTACCTAACGACCCACTGCGGTTAATGAGCCAATATCCGCCGGGCTGAGGTGATCATTCATCACCTCTCCATCCTTGAACCAAATGATCCGCTGGCTGGCTCGGGCCACATCCGGTTCGTGGGTGACCATGACCACTGTAATCCCGGCTTGGTGCAGGTCCGCAAAAATGCCCAGTACATCTTCAGTGGTGTGGGTATCGAGCGCCCCCGTGGGCTCATCGGCCAACAGCAGTAGAGGATTGTTAACGATGGCGCGGGCGATCGCCACCCGCTGTTGTTGCCCCCCCGATAGCTGGGTAGGACGGTTATTGATGCGATCGCCCAGCCCCACTCGCTCCAGGGCCGCGATCGCCCGCCTTTGGCGATCGGGTTTGGATACCCCGCCATAGATCATCGGGAGTTCCACATTTTCTCGGGCTGTGAGTTGGGGCAGCAGATGAAACTGCTGAAATACAAAGCCAATTTTCTGGTTGCGAATGGTGGCCAGGGCGGTGTCGTCTAGGGTAGCCACATTTTGGCGATCGAAATAGTAGTCTCCGGCGGTGGGCCGATCCAGACAGCCAATCATGTTCATCGCTGTAGACTTACCGGAACCTGATGGCCCCATGATAGCGCAGTATTCTCCAGCTTGAATTGACAGATTGACATTCCACAAGGCCCGCACCTCGGTGTTGCCGGTACCGTAAACCTTTTGCAACTGGCGAAATTCAATCAGGGAAGGTGGCATTTGGGTCCTAGTTGACGGGGACGAGGGGATAGAAACAGAACTAACGCAAAAGGCAGAGGGATGACCTGGGACACCTTCACTCCTTTGGCCCTTAGGGGCACCCTGACATCAAACATTGTAGGGGCTACGCAAGGGTCATGTTTAAATCCATCGGAGAACAGGTGTGTGCGTTCGATCTAGAGTGGGTGCCCGACCCCCAGTCCGGGCGACGGGTGTATGGGTTGCCCGCCACCCTGCCTGATGCCCAGGTGTTTGAGGTGATGTGGGCCCAGGGCGGTGCCACCCCAGACAAGCCCCGTCCCTATTTAAAGACCGTTCTCTGTCGCGTGGTGGCGGTATCTGCGGTCATCCGTGAGCAGCGCCAGGGTGAGGTGCACCTGCAATTAACCACGTTGCCTAAACAAGCGGACCAACCGCTGGATGAAGCGGAGCTGATTTCTACCTTTTTAGCCTATCTGGGGCAGCAAAGGCCCCAACTTGTAGGCTATAACTCTCAAACCACCGACCTGCCTATTTTGCTGCAGCGAGGCATTGCCGCTGGCATCTCAGCCCCTGAATTCTGCCGTCGCCCTGACCGCTCCTGGGCTGGGCATGACTACTTTGCCCGCCACGGCGATGCCCATATTGACTTAAAGCAAACCCTCAGTGGTTGGGGCATTGGCACCCCCACCCTGGCAGAACTGGCAGCGGTAATGGGGATTCCAGGGCGGGTTGGGCTGGGGGATGGCAAGCCGGGGTCGGTGGTGGATTGGTGGGTGGCGGGTGACCTTGCGGCGATTGTGCAGCAAAGCCAGTACGATGCCCTCACCACCTACCTGGTCTGGTTGCGCACGGCCCGGTTTGCTGGCTTCTTGAGCCCCCAGCAATATAGTGAGGAAGAAGAGCGGGTAGGGGCGATGGTGCGCGATCGCATCTCCCAGGGCGATCGCCATCTCAGCCTGTACTTAACCCAGTGGGAGCGGCTGCAAGCCCCAAAAGCCAATAGTACTCTGAGGCGGCAGTAACCCACCTATTTGCTGAAGCGAAAACCCCTGATACCCAAGGGTTTTTCTTTCATCCTTCTGCCTTTATCCTTCTGCCTTATGGTCATAGTGGCTCAAATGCTTAGCGCCTGCTCAAACTCCCGCAGGGCAACACTTGAGCCTACGGCCCAGGCTCGCTGCACGTAGGTGGGCAATAGCGCTTTGACGGGAATGTCAGGAAATAGAGGGCTGCGCTCTACCTCTGTATACTGTTCGGCCTCAAAGCGGTAAATTTTCAATTCCCTGGCTTTGTAAATCCAGACCTCAGGCACAGCCAGAAGCACATAGTCCTGGATGCGGGTGATCGATGTTAGATCAGTTTCGATCGCCAGGTCCGGCGGTGGATCGTGGTCTAAGTCAATTCGGGATTTACCCAGAATGGCTTGTCGATTTTGAATGTAGAAGCAAGCGTCTGGTTCCACCCCAGGAATACCAGTCTTTTTGAGGGTGATCACGTTAAAACCTTGCCAGTCCTGGTGGGTCTGGCGCAGAAGCACCTTAACCAGATCAGACAACATGTCGGTTTGGTTACCGTGCTCAGGCAGGGGAGCCATCAGAATAATATGTCCATCGCGAAACCGAACACGGGGGGTAGCGCGATCGCCCAGGCGATCTAGCAATTGCTCGTATTCGACTAGACTGGCGGGATACTTGACCTGGGTGCCAGGGGGCAGATCAAGTGTATCTGGGGTGATGGTGGGCAACATGGCAAAACCCAAAGGCGAGTCAGGGCATCAACGCTGTGTTAAGCCGCCCCTTGTTACCACTTATGGTAGATTACCGGTGCCATTCCGTGACGCCGCCGGGCTTGTCGATCAGGGTAATGCCCTGGGCCTGAAGGTGGTCGCGGATGCGATCGCTTTCAGCGAAGTTCTTCGCCGCTCGGGCCGCCTGTCGCTGGGCCAGTAGGGCGGCGATCGCCTGATCGCTCAGACCATCCTCGGTCTTACGTTCGGTCTCTGGCTGCGCTTCCAGTCCCAGCACCTGGGCCAGGCACACCAGGGTTTGCCACTGCTGGCGCAGGCTGTCGGCATCGGTATCCACCGCCCCGGTGTGGACAAGCACATTCCCGGCCCGGCGCAGGTCTTTGGCCAGGTCAAACAACACTGCCAGCCCCCCAGCGGTATTAAAGTCGTCATCCATGGCCGTTTGGAAGCGCTGCACCGGGTCACTCTGGCGATCGATCCGGATCGCCGCCGGATCGCCAAAGGCGACATCATCCACATCCGCCCAGCCCAGTTTGGCCCCAAACTGGTGGCCAAACAACAGGCCATCCCGCAGGGTCTGCCAGCTATTTTGGGCAGCATCGATGGACGCTTGGGTAAAGTCCACTGGTTTGCGGTACTGCCCTTGCAGCAAAAACAGCCGCACCGCCATCGGGTCGGGACCATTGGGGGCATCTAGCAAGTCGCGGATAGTGGTGAAGTTGCCCAAAGACTTGGACATTTTTTCACCCCCCACATTCACCATGCCATTGTGCATCCAGTATCGGGCCAGGGGTTTGCCGGTAGCGGCTTCAGATTGGGCAATTTCGTTTTCGTGGTGGGGAAACACCAGGTCGCCACCGCCCATGTGGATATCGACCGTGTCGCCAATGCGATCGCGGATCATGGCCGAGCATTCAATATGCCAGCCCGGTCGCCCTGGCCCCCAGGGGGAGTCCCAGAAGGGCTCGTCCGGCTTCGCCCCCTTCCACAGGGCAAAGTCAAAGGGGTCTTGCTTAATTGAGCCAGTGGTGGTCACCCGACCGCTGGCCCCCGCCTGCATATCCTCCAGCTTGCGGCCCGACAGCTTGCCGTAGCCCTCAAACTTGCGCACCGCGTAATACACATCCCCGTGGGTGGGGTAGGCATAGCCCTTTTGCTCTAGCTCCGAAATCAGCCGTTGGATGCCGTCTAGGGTTTGGGTGGCGTAGGTGTACTCGTCGGCCTCCAGCACATTCAGCCGAGCCATATCCTCTAGATAGGCGGCGGTGTAGCGCTCAGCGATCGTCTGCATCGAGGATTGCTCAGCTTTAGCCCGGTTGAGAATTTTGTCGTCGATGTCAGTGAAGTTCTGCACATAGTGGACGTCGTAGCCCCGCCAGATCAAATAGCGCCGCACGGTATCCCAGACGATGTAGCAGCGGGCATGGCCCAAGTGGGAATAGTCGTATACCGTCACCCCGCAGCAGTAAATCTGCGCTCGCCCTGGCTCTAGGGGTTCAAAGGCTTCTTTACGGCGACTCAGGGTGTTGTAGAGAACAAGGCTCATGGGCGGGGCTGGTAGGGAATGGCAGGGACTGGCAAAGGGTCATGGAGGCAACGACCCAGATTGATTCAACACTGAAAGGGGGATGGATGCAATCTGGGTTGCATACCAGGATGCTAACGATCATCTTAAAGAATTACCCGCGCGGGTGAAGGTACTGGAGGGGCGATCGCTGCACAATGGGCTTAACCAAAACACTGAAACCCTTATTTATCAGGCAATTTCAGCCGTTGATTGGGGGCACTCACCCGTCTTTTCTGGCAGTAGGCCGCAAAAGTGTAGGTCACTAATTGGCCCAGCCTGCTTCAGCGGTTGTTTGAAAAGGTCATCCCAGGTATAGTTTGCCGCCAACAGACTGTAAACCCACTGAAATTTGAAGACATTAG
>SLIY01000349.1 GCA_007135385.1 Leptolyngbyaceae cyanobacterium CSSed165cm_216 | reverse complement strand
TCATAAAGGTGCGGGCGGCAACAATTTTTTGGTAAAGGTCCTCCGGCAAAGGCTCCCCTGTTTGATAATGGCGAGCCAGGGTCAACAGGGTTTCGCGATGGTAGCACCAGTTCTCCATAAACTGGCTGGGCAGTTCTACCGCATCCCATTCCACATTGTTAATGCCAGCCGCCCCAGCGTAGTCCACCTGGGTCAGCATATGCTGCAAGCCATGGCCAAATTCATGGAACAGGGTTTCCACATCCCGAAAGGTCATTAGGCTAGGCTTACCATCCACCGGAGGGGACTGGTTACACACTAAATAGGCCACTGGCAACCGCACTTGACCATTCAGCTTGCCCCGGTTGATACAGTCATCCATCCAGGCCCCGCCCCGCTTTTCTGCGGGCCGACTATAGGGGTCAAGGTAAAAGTGAGCAATGGGGTCGCCGCTGCCGTTGAGCACCTGGAAGTAGCGCACATCAGGATGCCACACTGGAGCTTCCCCATCGGCGGGGGCAATGGTGATATCGAAGATGCGGTGAGCCAGGGCGAACAGGCCATCTAGCACCTGGGGCAGGGGAAAGTAGGGCCGTAGTTCTTCATCGTTGAGACCATACTTTTCTTCGCGAATGCGCTCCGCCCAAAAAGCCGTATCCCAGTGGGTGAGGTTGTCTGCTTCAGGGGCGTCCTTGGCGTTTGCAAAGGCCTGTAACTCCTCCAGTTCCTTCACGGCGGTGTCGTAGCTGGCGACTCGCAGTTCATCCATCAGCTTGTCGATCGCTTCGACCGTGGGAGCCATTTTACGGGCCAGGCTGAGATCGGCATAGGTGCCATACCCCAACAAGTTAGCCATTTCATGGCGCAGGGCCAGAATTTTGTCGATGTTGGCACTGTTATCTAAATCGCCTTCTGAAGCACGAGTCACAAAAGCCCGATACAGCTTTTCCCGCAGGTCGCGACGACGGCTGTGCTGCATGAATGGCCCATAGCTGGGGTAGTCAAGGGTAATGCGCCAAGGACCAGCCGCTTGCGTGGCCTCGGCATTACCAGCATCACGGGCAGCTTGGGCGGCCAGGGCCAGCAAACTGGGGGGCAGCCCGGCAATGTCTTCAGCGGTTGTGAGGGTCAGGCTAAACGCCTTAGTTGCATCCAACACATTGTTGGCGAACTTAGTGGTGAGCTCAGCTAGAGCTTGCTGAATCTGGTTAAACCGCTCTTTCTCTGCCCCCTCTAGACCTACCCCAGACAGTTCGGCCTCCCGAATGGAGGACTCGACAATCCGCTGCTGGGCCGAGGCAAAGCTGTCCCACTCGGCACTGGTGCGTAGGGCCTTGAAGGCATTGTAGAGGGGCTTACTCTGGCCTAGACGGGTAGCAAACTGCACCAGAGCAGGCTGCACTTCCTCGTAGGCGGCCCGGAGTTCGGGGCTGTTTTTTACCCCCATTAAGTGACCCACAATTCCCCAACTCCAGCCCAGGCGTTCTTCGATTTGGGTGAGGGGCTCAACCAACCTGGCCCAAGTCGGTAAAACTGTCTCTTCCAGGGCCTCCAAGTCGCCTGCAAGATTGTCTAGTAGGGCCGTGATACCCGGCACAAT
Organism: Leptolyngbyaceae cyanobacterium CSSed165cm_216; assembly: GCA_007135385.1. GTDB lineage: Bacteria > Cyanobacteriota > Cyanobacteriia > Phormidesmidales > Phormidesmidaceae > Nodosilinea. The sequence goes on along the minus strand of SLIY01000349.1, from coordinate 3,085 downwards.
ATGGGCCGTTTCGATACTGTCGAAGGGAGGTAGCCCGGCACCGATTAGCAGAGGATTTTGAATGATGGTAGCTGTCATAGTTACAAAATGGAACGAGGTAAGCAATTAATTATAAGAAGCCGTACATCTATCAGGGAGCCACCTAACCAAGCCCAGAAGCGATGTCCAGGTTGGAGCATGCGGCGATTAGGAGGTTAAGTAAGTTGCGAATTAGATGAAGTCATTATGAGTTCACTTAAAAGTGTATCGCAATTTGCTAGTTGCCACACGCTTTTATTAAGGGCTGTCATTTACCATAGCTTTTATTTGCAGACTCATCCGATTTCTGTCAGGGGTTCGGGCGCGGCTCGAAGGTTGGATGCGAAATAGCTCATTTCAGCGCATTGTTACAGGGATGATCTTTTTCTCGCTGACGGTGGTAGCGGCAGTCCGATGGTCGGCACGGGCTGAACGAGTTTTTGGCAGAGTTGGATATTCAGCTAAACGAGTTAGTGGTAGGGGTTGATTCTCCCTTGATTGGCGGCACCATTGGGGACATCGAGGTGCGGGGCAAAGGCACCTTTATTACGGTGGCTCTGCGGCGAGCGGATGGCGACGTGATTATCCACCCCAGCCGGGGCACCTACTTGGCTAAGGGGGATTCCATCATTTTGATGGGTCACCAGGGGGATATGCCCAGCTTCGCCCAGCAAAATGTTTTCAAAAAAGAAATGCGCTATCGGGGGTCCAGGGTTCGCTAGATATGTCTGACTATCGACCGGCTACAGGTTATGCCATAAGGCATAAGGTATTTGAGATAGGTTTTTGTATACTGAATGCATGATATGAATGCATGACAGCAGCGGCTACAGGGGATCGGCAGCCATGACCCTTCGGGTATCGGTAATTGACTTCTTTCAAGAACGCTGGCCCCAGGCGATCGCCAAGTTTCAGGAAATGCGGGGGCTGGGGCAGTTTCGCCCGGTGGGTGAGCAGTCCTCCTATTCCAGTTTGGTGATTGAGTACACGGTGCCAGAGGAAAAGCTATGGGCGTTTCGCAAGTGGCACTGGGGGGTCATTCGAGCAGCCCAGCGGTTTGAGGGTTTTGTGCGAGCCGATCGCCACCGTCCCCTGAACTGTAAACGAGGCCTGTTGAGGTGGTACTCGGTGATGCACTTCGAGCACCCCGATCACCTCAACCAATGGCTTCTCTCTGACGAGCGAGAGGCCCTGATGCAAGAGGGACGTGAAATCTTTACCTCCTACAAATTCAAATCCTTTGAGACCGGGCTTGAGGGCTGGTTTAGCCATCATTCGGGGGCTGAGTTATCGGGGTTGGGACCACCGGCTTGGAAGCAGATTCTGTCGGTGGTGTTAGCGCTTTATCCAGTGATTATGATCCAGGGTTTAGTTTTTGGGCATTTGGGGTTATTTGAAGACTGGTCAGGGGCTAGTGCTATGGTGGTTAACCTGCTGATTACCAGCTGTATTTTGACCCTGTTTGTGATGCCAGTCGTCGCTCGTATGCTGGACTTTTGGCTACAGCCAGCCCATCGTCGGGCACCACTGCGGCAAGAATTGGTGGGTACAGCCTTGACGGTGCTAGCCATGGCCCTAATGGTCGTTGTGTTTAACGCTGTTGACTGAGCCCAGCAATTGAGCCCAGCAATTGAGCCCAGAATATGCAGCCTGAGGTACAGACTAGTTTCCCCCTTCGACCTTGAATAAAACAGCAGATTGCTGTCTCATCCCCAGAGTCTATGAGTCTATCGTCAATTTTTCACGTGGCTAACCGGCAGGTGTCGGTGCAGGCCGTAGGGCGATTTTTGATTCAAGTTGCCTATGGTCTGATTAACTTCTATATCCCGATTTTGTTTGTCAACCAAATGGGTCTATCGGCTACCTCCGTCGGGTTTGCCCTTAGCCTGTGTGCCGTTACGGAAGTGGGGGGCCATTTTCTGGGGGGTACCCTGACCGATGCGGCCCGGTTTGGTCGCAGAACGGTGCTGTCTTTGGCGGCGGTATCAGGGATAGTGGTCTCGGGTATTTTAATGGTGGCTCACAGTCTGGGGCTGCTAATTTTAGCCAGTTTGGTGCTGGGGATTAGTTTAGGCTTTTATTGGACGGCCTCTAGTGCGGCGGTGATGGATGCCACCGAACCGGAGGGTCGCAGCCAGGCGTTTGCGGTGATGGGGGTTTCAGAATATATCGGCATTGGCATTGGGGTATTGGGGGGCAGCGCCCTGTTGGGGATGGTGAAGGAGGCACCGCAGCTATTATTTCTGGGCTGTGGGGTGATGTTCTTGGCCTTTTTGCTACTGATGCAGGGGGCCATGAAAGACGACTATCAGCCCGAGCTGAAGCAAGATACGTCCACCCAGGGGTTCATTAGCGCCCTGAAAGACAAGGCGTTACTCGTTTTTTTGTTGGCCAATATTTTTTTCACCACCTATGTGGCTCTGGTCACCAGTACGATTCCCCTCTATTTCACCAACTTTATAGCGGGCAGTGACCCGATTCCAGGGGTGTCGGTGGGTAGCACAGCTAACCTGTTTACCTGGTGCTATATCGGTGTAGGGGCAGTGCTGCAACTGCCCACCACCAATATCCTCAAGCCATTTCGGCGAATTTTCGTGTTGATGGGCGGCATGGTGTTGTGGGGGGTCGGCTTTGCCCTATTGTGGGCGGCGGGTACGTTCGCCGAGGCCCAGTTTATTTGGGCGATCGTAGCGCTATGCCTACTGTCTCTGGCGTCGGTGGCCTACAAGCCATTTTTTGTGGCCACGGTGTCTGATCTGGCTCCCCCAACCCTACGGGGGGCCTATGTGGCAGTTAGTTCCCAATGTTGGACGGTGGGCTACTTTATCGGCCCTTTGCTGGGGGGGTGGGCGATGGATCAATCCCCCGTGGTAGCCCATCGGTTTTGGCTAGGGGTCGCCTCTAGCGTGACTCTGTGCATTGCCCTGCTCTGGATCTTTGAAACTTTGCATACCCAGGTTTCTATACAGCCTTCAGAATCTTAGCTCCTGCTACTATGGCCACAGCTTTTGGTTCTTGTTTTTCTGGTGCGTTGGTAACCTATGGACACTTTGTTTGGCTCGGCTGA
>SLIY01000272.1 GCA_007135385.1 Leptolyngbyaceae cyanobacterium CSSed165cm_216 | reverse complement strand
TCTGATACTGAGGCTCTAAAACCACATAGACCACTTTGACTAACAACCGCCCGTTCAGTTGCTCGGGGGCAATGTGTCTCACAGTGGGCTTGACGTGGGTGAACATGCAGTAAAACTCCTTGTTGCTGCTAATGCTATGGGCTAACCAGCCATGACACCGGGCTTGACCGGGCGTTTGAACGGCTTTGACCACCGTACAAAACGTCATGAAGAAATATTTCGCAATGGAAGCAAAGTCAAAGACCTATACATGTTTGTATCAGAAAACCCTGTGCCATAAGGCTTAGGGAGGTCAGGCGACACAAATTGAAATATACAGGCCAGTACTCTGTAAAGAAAATTTACAGCGTCTCGGCGGTGGTTGTCTCATTTTTGTTTCAAAACGTTAAATAAAATCTGGCCAGATAAAATTTAGTCCCGCTAATAGACCAAACCAGTCCAAGTTCAGGTTGATGTATTGACCGAAATCATAGGTAGGGCTTGCTCGTCAGCGGCGATCGTCGGCTCTAGGTTTTCCGCTGAATTCCCGGTTGGCCGCTGCTCATAAACCACCCCTAGGCCGGTCAGGGTAACTGGCCAAGGGTGTTGTCTGGGGTTTGCATGGCCCGAGCCCGTCGATAGTCAATCAAGGTGAATGGCTTTTTCCAAATTTCGTTAGATTATGGGTATCGCGATTCTCCGTAGACTATCTCCATCCGCTTCCCTATGACCTCTGCTACCGACCCATCCGTCACCGATCTCTCGGCCCAGTTGCAGGCTGCCCTGGACTTGGCCCGCCAGGTGGAAACTCACAGTCAGGCCCAAGCTGCATTCCAAACCCTGCTGGCAGATGTTCAGACCCAGAGCCCAGAACTGGCCCCCCTGTTTGAGCAGCTGTGGCAAGCCCACATCCGCAGCCAGCGGTCATCCCGCTTTTGGGAGCAAGTATCAGAAGTAGAGAAGGGACTGTCAGATCGCCTGACGGCAAGCCATATCCAACTTAAGCAGAACTACTTACGATTGATGCAAGAGCAGTAACGATGGCTGGCCTCCCCCCTGGACTGTTGATTCGCACGGGCAAGTTTGTCTGGACCACGATGTGGCGCACGATGATGGCCCAGATGGCTCCCGCCAGCGACAGTGGCGATTACCAGCGGCCCGCCAGCGAGTTTCGAGATTGGCTGGCCACTGATGGCCCATACCCCCCGGAAGCCGATCGCTACCGTTTAATTGTAGGGCTGGGCTGCCCCTGGGCCCATCGCACCCTGGTCACTCGTGCCCTCAAGGGGCTAGACAATGCGATTGGCGTAACTCTGGTGGTGCCTTCCCCAGACGAGGGCTGTTGGCTGTTTGAAACCCCGTTTCAGGGCTGCCGTACCCTGCCAGAGTTCTACCGCCAGGCCAAATCCGGCTACAGCGGACGCTCCACGGTGCCAGTGTTGTGGGATGGGGCCACCAAAACCATCGTCAATAATGAAAGCGCCGACATTATCGTCATGCTGGATCGGGCCTGCCATCACCTAGGCACCAATACCGATCAGGTACTCTACCCGGACGACTTGCAAGCCGCCATCGATAGCTGGAACGATCGCATCTATACAGCCATCAATAATGGCGTCTACCGCTGCGGCTTTGCCCAGACCCAGGCCGCCTACGATCGCGCTTGTGCCGCTTTGTTTGAACTGCTGGATCAAATTGATCAGACCTTGGCCCAACAGCCTTACCTCTGTGGTGAAACCGTTACCTTAGCTGATGTGCGGTTGTTTACCACCTTGTTTCGGTTTGATGTGGTGTACTACACCCTATTCAAATGCAACCGTCGGCGGATTCAGGACTATGACCACCTCGGGCCTTACCTGAGCCGCTTGTATCACCTGCCTGGAGTCGCCGCCACCTGTGACGTCGAGGCCATAAAGCGGGACTACTTTGGCAATTTATTTCCGCTCAACCCGGGGGGGATTATTCCAGCGGGGCCAGACCTCAAGCTTTAGGCGATACGAGTGTAGGAAGGCTGGGACAATAAACCTGTGATAAAAACCTGTGATCAGCCTAGGCTCAGCTGGTCTGCCCATTGATAACAAATCCTAGTTGTATACCCCCGAATCAAACCCTGTACCGCTCAGGCTGAGCTTGTCGTTTCGCAAGCGACATAAAACACAACGTGGCTGCCAAAGGGAGAAAGCCCTAACTCGTTTCGGGGTTTTGTTAACGGGATTTGGTATTAGAGGATGGGTTGCCCCAAAAAAATTTCCAAGCCCTGACTTGTGGCTATAGCCAACCCCCCCGGTGACCATGCTAGAGTCGTCTGGAATTGCACAGGATGAACTATGCCATTTCCCAGAGCCAGCGGTATTTTGCTGCATCCCACCTCATTTCCCGGTCGGTTTGGCATTGGTGCCCTAGGCCAAGAGGCATACCAGTTTATCGACTTTTTGGCGGATACCCACCAGCAGCTCTGGCAAGTGCTGCCCTTGGGGCCTACGGGACATGGCAATTCACCGTATTTGGCCTATTCATCAATGGCTGGCAATCCACTGCTGATTGGCCTAAAACAATTGTGCGATCGCGATTTGCTCTACCCCGACGAACTGCACGAGTTAGAACAACAGCCCGCCGACTGGGTTGCCTTCGACGATATTATTCCGATTAAAATGCGGCTGCTAGAGCGGGCGGCGAGCCGGTTCAGCAACGTGGCCTCCGACCAGGACCGGGCTGCCTTTACCGAATTCTGCGATCGCTGCCACTTTTGGGTGGACGAATTTGCCTTCTTTATGGCCCTGAAAAATACTCACGGTGGCGCTAGTTGGACTGAGTGGGAACCCGACCTGGCCCGCCGCGAACCCCACGCCCTAGCCGAGTGGCGCGAAAAGCTAGCCAGCGACATCTTTTGCCAAAAGTTCTTGCAGTTTGAATTTCACCAGCAGTGGGGTGCCCTTAAGCGCTACGCCAATGAGCGGCAGATTAAAATTGTTGGCGACATTCCCATCTATGTGGCCCACGACAGCGTTGACGTGTGGGCTTACCCCGAAAACTTCATGATCGACTGGGAGACGCTGGCCCCAGCCCAGATGGCTGGGGTGCCCCCAGACTACTTCAGCGAAACCGGCCAGCTATGGGGCAACCCCACCTATAACTGGGATGAACTCAAACGCAACGACTTTGACTGGTGGCTCCAACGCCTCACCGCCCTGTTAGACTATGTCGATTTGATTCGGGTAGATCATTTTCGCGGGTTGCAAGCGTACTGGGCTGTGCCAGCCGGGGAAACTACCGCCATGAACGGGCAATGGATCGAAGCTCCAGGGGCCGAACTGTTTGAAACCGTGAAGCAAAAACTGGGTAGTCTCCCCATCCTGGCCGAGGATCTGGGGGTGATTACCCCTGACGTCGAAGCCCTGCGGGACCAGTTTGAGTTTCCGGGCATGAAGATTCTGCACTTTGCCTTTGGCTCAGACAACAACAACCCCTACCTACCGACCAACTACGTCCACAATTGCTTGGTCTATACCGGTACTCACGATAACGACACCACCGTCGGCTGGTTTGAGAAACTCTCAGACTACGATCGGGGTCGGCTGCTGCTGTACGTGGGCTGCCTTTGTCCTGAAGGCAGCCACTGGACCCTGATTCGCCTCGCCCTGATGTCCGTAGCTAACCAGGCGATTATTCCTTTGCAGGATGTGCTGGGCTATGGCAGTGACTGCCGCATGAATACTCCTGGTCAGCCCGATGGCAACTGGGCCTGGCGCTATCGGTCAGAAGCTCTCACCGATGAGGTGCGCCACCGTTTGCGCGAGTTAACCACCCTGGCTAACCGAGCTCCAACTCCAGGGCAGTAGGCGGAAAATGGTATGATCTGAGCCGTTTTTATTGCCGGGTTCTCCTTGAGCACTGCCTTTTCTTTCCAATGCGATGCCTGCTGCAGCCATACTCAGGCCCGAGCTGGCACGTTTCACACCCCCCATGGTCCCGTGCATACACCCCGATTTATGCCTGTGGGTACCTTGGCCAATGTCAAAACCGTGACCCCAGCCCAACTGGCGACCACGGGGGCCCAAATGGTGCTATCTAACACCTATCACCTGCACCTTCAGCCCGGTGAAGACATTGTGGCCGAGGCCGGCGGGCTACATCAATTCATGGGCTGGAATGGCCCCATGCTCACCGATTCGGGGGGATTTCAGGTGTTTAGCCTGAGTCAGATGCGGACCATTACTGAAACTGGGGTCACCTTTAAGTCTCCTAAAGATGGGCGGATTATTAACCTTCAGCCGGAAACCTCGATCCAGATCCAAAATGCCCTAGGGGCCGATGTGATCATGGCCTTCGATGAGTGCCCCCCCTACCCATGCCGTTACGAAACCATGAAAGCCTCCACCGAACGGACTGGACGGTGGCTACGGCGATGTATTCAGGCCCATCAACGACCGGATCAGGCGTTGTTTGGCATTGTGCAGGGGGGAGTGTACCCTGATTTGCGCCAATCGGCGGCACAAGATTTGGCCCAGCTTGACTTACCGGGCTATGCCATCGGTGGAGTTAGTGTCGGCGAACCTCCAGCGCTAATTGAGTCGATTGTCAAAGCCACAGCCCCTCACTTGCCCGACCATAAACCCCGTTACCTGATGGGGGTAGGCACCTATCGGGAAATGGCCCAGGCGATCGCGGCGGGGGTAGACCTGTTTGACT
>SLIY01000099.1 GCA_007135385.1 Leptolyngbyaceae cyanobacterium CSSed165cm_216 | reverse complement strand
TAGCTTTTGCTGATTCATCAAGCCCTCCAGGAATGTTTATACACCGCTGTCGGGTGTTTATCTTTTACAAGTTGTTAAGGAGTGTCCTCTATCTTTTAACGGTAAAGCGGAATAATTTCGGTCGTTCTGGGCTCTGGACAGGTTCGCCCTAGGGGGAATTCTCTTAGAATATGTAATATTGCTTTACAGTGTGAGGGCAATTAGTAGTCTCGATAGGGGGGTCGGTGCTTGTGTATGCTGTGCACAAGCACCTGAGAGGTTTCCCTGGAACCGACCTTGACGAGATGCTCATTTTTACTAGTGTGACGGGCATTGCCGTCGGAATATGCCGGAAGACAAGCTCAGCAAGGTTGCTGATGCCTTATGATCAAGTCGGTGGCCGCGATGGCTCTGCCAGGCCCGGTTATCGCTCCCGATCGCTAACTTCACCTTAAATCTCACGGATTCTTAATCTCACGTATTAGTAAGCTAGGCTGACCAAGATCATGGACGTGATGGATTTCTTTCGCATGAGTGCTGGCCAGTGGTATTCCCAGCGCAGCACCCACCACCTACCCTTTCGTCGGGCCGAACTCGGTGATTCCAACATCACTGTAGAGGCCTTAGAGGCAGATCACCCCAGTGTGGTAGAGATCTGCCAGCTTCATGATGTGGATGCGGCGTTGGCAGTTGGGGGTGCCCTGGTGACCTGGAAAGGGGCCATGGCCTGGGACAAAGAGGACGAAAACCACGAGGGCACCACTGTTTTTGCACTGGTGCCAGATGCGGATAACCCCAAGGTTGGTCGACTGCTGCGGGAGCGGGGCTATGCCGAAATTGTGCCCGTAATTGGCCGTTACGAAGTAGAGGACGATAATGCTTTGTTGCTGACCACTGAGTACGAAACCATGAGCTCCGTGGAGCGGTTTTGGTTTGCGAATCCTAACTTGCGACTGCGCACGAGTGTGGTGAAGCGCTTTGGGGGGTTTAGCACCACCTCGTTTTGTGCTGAATCGCGCCAAGTGGAGGCTGAGGCCACCCCAGAGCCGTCATCGATCCCGGTGCCCCTGTCTGCCTTTGGGTGGTAAGGGGTGTAAGGTATCGGGTTTTAGGCGCAAGGTAGTTGGCCTACCTTGCGCCTAAAACCCGATACCTCCCTATCCCCCGGGGGTGAGCATCACAATGCTTTGCTGTTGGAGCGATCGCACCTGATCTAAATCCACTGGCCCTTCACTGAGGAGATCGGCCACGGTTTTGCCACTGCCCTGGGCCTGGCCACAGGCGACTAGAAATTTCCAGGCGGGCTCATCCAAATTTACAACCTGGTAGTCCTGGTTGAAGAATTGGGGGCTGTCTTGCCAGCGATCGAGGCAGGGGTTAGGTTCTGGAATCGCCTGGCCCAGCTCCTGATTGTTTTGCCAGTCTTGTCGGTTTAGGGGAGGGCGACCCAGGAAAAACTCGTAGTGGGTGATGGCACTGGGGTCGAGTAACTCAATCAGCCGGTAACGCTGTCGAGGGGAGAGGGTGGCAGCCCGCGCCATCAGATCGGGGGCTTGGCCAACCAGTCGCTCCAGATCCCAGGTTTGGGGATTGGAAAAGCCGACAAACTCGAGCCCTGATGCATCAATCAGCTCAAAGACGGTATTGATGTTGTAGTCAATCTCCTGGGGATGCACATACATATCGGCAAAGCACTCATCTCGCTGATTTTCCCAAGCCCAGCGCTCTTGTTCCCGCTGGCGCAGGCGGTTAGTCTCGGGCAGGGCGGCAAACAGCTGTCGACCAACGGTGACGCCATCTTGGTAGTCACCCCGGCGATCGCCTTGTAGCAGGGCGATTGCTGCTTGGGCCAACTTAATTTCCCAGCGGCCCAACTCGCCGTAGACAAAAATATGCAGCAGCCCACCGGGGGCCAACTTTTTCGCTAACGCCTGGATCCCACCAATCGGGTCAGGGGTGTGGTGCAACACCCCAACACAGTTAATCAGATCAAATTCACCGGGAATTTGATCCACGTCAAACAGGCTCAGATTGTGGAATTCGACCCGATCGGCCCCTGACTTTTGGCAGCGCTCCCTAGCCACCGCCAAAGCTCCAGCGCTCAGGTCTAGGCCCACCACCGTGGCTTCGGGGTTGAGGTGCACCAAATACTCGGTGCCCACCCCGGTACCGCAGCCCGCATCCAAAATCCGAATGGCCTGGCTAGTAGGCTTGCGTCCGGTACAGAAGCTATGGGCGGCTAGCCAGTTCCAGCGCCAGTTGTACCCTGGGGGCGGCTGGTCGAGCAATGGCTCGGGGGGAAATGGGTAGGTATCGTAGAGTTTGGCGACGGCGTCACTAATGCGTTGGGCCTCTGACATAACCAATTGACGATGAAGTGCGCTCCATTATGCCGTAAAACCAGCCTCTAAATCGATGCTCGGGCTCAGCTTGTCGGCCCTGAATTAGCCACAGTGAAGAAATATGACCATTTGGCCACCCTGCAATCGTTGGGGCATGACTTTTCTGCGGACCGACGTATTGCCCAGGGAGATTGGCTGGAAACCCCTGATGGGGTGCCCAAGGTGGCTGGGGCGGTTATCAGTGGCCTAGCGCTGTTCCTGACGCTGGTGGCCTGATCGGTGGTCTTGTCCTGGTTTGGTTGGATACATATCTAACCCTTGTACCTGTTTATCTATGCCTGTCTGAAGCTCTCCTGAGGGAGGGCTTTTTTGTGGCTCAAAAATCAATTAGTATACGTGTACTTTGTCCCGGTTGTGGGGCGATCGCCGTAATGGAACCAGGCCATGTCAGCAGGATTGGGTGTTTTATTAGGACTTTTGGCAGGGCTGCTGCTGGGGGGTGGGATCGTGGGCCTACTGTGTGCCAGCCGCTTACAAACCTGGCGAGAGCGGGCGAAGGCTGATGTGGTCGCCGATCGCGCTAGCCTGATTGAGCGACTCCACCACAAGGATCAACAGCTTGAAGACCTGCGAACCAGCCTGCGGGATCTGCAAACTCAGCTGGACTATGGCCGCCATCAGTTCCAGGATGAATCTGCTCGCCGAGCTGCGGCTGAAGCTCAGCTGGGGCGACTGCAAGAATTGGAGCAACTAGGCCGCGATCGTGCCGCCCAGCTGACCCAGCTGCAAGCCGAAAATACCCTGCTAAAAACCAAGCTGACCGAGGTCCACACCCAACTGGTGCATGAGCAGCAGACCAGTCAAGATAAACTGGCCTTGCTGGAACAGGCCCAGCAGCGCCTAGCTCATACCTTCCAAGCCCTTTCGGCAGATGCCCTGCAGCGCAATAACCAGTCGTTTTTAGAGTTGGCCCAGACCACCCTGGCCCACTTTCAGTCAAAGGCTGAGGGTAGCTTGCACCTGCGTCAACAGGCGATTGACCAGGTGGTGCAACCCCTGCGGGATTCGCTGCACCAGGTGGATAGTAAGCTGCAAGCCCTAGAGCGCGATCGCGTCTCTGCCTATGCCAGCTTGACTGAGCAGCTCAAATCCTTGGCCGCCAGCCAGAATCAACTGCAAGGGGAAACGGCCAACTTGGTCAACGCCCTGCGGTCCCCGGCGGTGCGGGGCCGGTGGGGCGAAATTCAGCTCAGGCGAGTGGTGGAAATGGCGGGCATGCTAGAGTACTGCGACTTTGTGGAACAGCCCTCGGTGCAGACAGAGACGGGACGGCTGCGCCCAGATATGGTGATTAAGCTGCCCAACGGCCGTCAGATCATTGTGGATGCTAAAGCCCCCCTGCAAGCTTACCTGGAAGCGATGGACACCCGGGATGACCAAACCCGCCAAGACCGGCTTAAGGCCCATGCCCGCCAGGTGCGTACCCACCTGACCCAGCTAGGGGCCAAGGCCTACTGGGATCAGTTCGAAAATTCCCCGGAATTTGCGGTGCTGTTTTTGCCGGGGGAAACCTTTTTTAGCGCCGCCCTAGAGCAGGATCCCCAGTTGATTGAGTACGGGGTCCATCAACATGTGATTTTGGCGACCCCGACCACCTTGATTGCGCTACTCAAGGCGATCGCCTACGGCTGGCGACACGAACAAATTGCCGAAAATGCCCAGATGATTAGTGACCTGGGTCGTGAGCTCTACGATCGCATGGCTGTGTTGACCAGCCACCTGATCAAGCTGCGGAAAGGCCTCGACAGCTCGGTCAAAGCCTTTAACCAGGCCGCAGGCTCCTTCGAAACTCGTGTCCTGGTAACGACCCGCAAGTTCAAGGAGTTGGGGGCCACCAGCGGGGAGCCGATTGAGCCCCTGGAAGGGTGCGATCGCAGTCCTCGGCAATTGATGGCCGAAGGGCAGGAGGATGGGGAGGTGGGGTGATGGGGAGTTTTGGATTTTGGATTTTGGATTTTGGAATGAAACCGTAGGGTGCATTAGCGGTCGGGGTCTAGCCATTGGTGGTCGACTTGGGGCCGCAATGCACCGATCGAGAAGGGGGAGGAGGGGAGGAGAGGTGTGGGGTGGAGAAGGGGGCGTAGGGGCAGACCTGGTGTCCGCTCTACGGTTATTTGTGATCAAAGGTGACCACCAGGGGGTGCTGGCCCAGCGCCACCAACGGGTTAGGTTGCGATTTTTCCTGGGGGGCAATAAACTGCCCAATTGCCTCTGCCATCAGCTCTCGCAACTGGTTGCCAGGCTGGGTTTCAGGAAAGTCAAGAAACGCCCAACCGGTTGTTGGATCGAACGGGTCAGCCATGGAAAAGTGATT
>SLIY01000335.1 GCA_007135385.1 Leptolyngbyaceae cyanobacterium CSSed165cm_216 | reverse complement strand
GTGCGTTCTCCCCACTGACGAATGCGATCGGGGGAAGCCAATCCAATTTTGACGTAGTCGAACCGCTGTTCAATCTTAGGCATGCTCAGTCTCTTCCTTGTAAGCGCGCTCAATCCGGCTGTTAACGGGGGTCTAGGGTTCCTAGGTGCGAAGCAGGACAACGGACAACCCAACGTCGTCCTGCCTAGAAAACGTTAATCTTCGGTTTCTTCCACCTCTTCCCGGGCAATGGACTCATAGGTGGGACGAGACGGCGTCCGGCGACTATTGACATCAGCCATCAGATCCACCTCAATATCACGGCTGGTGCCGTCTTCTCGGGTTTCCACCTTGTGCACGGCAATATCCAAGCAGAGGGATTGCAACTCCCGCATCAGCACCTTAAAGGACTCGGGCGTGCCCGGCCGGGGAATCGACTTGCCTTTGACGATCGCGTTGAGGGCCTCATTTCGCCCTTGCATATCGTCAGACTTCACAGTCAACAATTCCTGTAGGGTGTAGGCGGCGCCAAAGGCCTCCAGGGCCCACACTTCCATTTCTCCAAACCGCTGTCCCCCTTGCTGGGCCTTGCCCCCCAGGGGCTGCTGGGTAACCAACGAGTAGGGACCCGTAGAACGAGCATGGATCTTGTCATCCACCAGGTGCACCAGCTTCAGCATGTAGGCTCGGCCCACAGTAATCGCCTTATCAAAGGCTTCGCCAGTGCGGCCATCCCGCAGCTGAATTTTACCCGGATCCTCAGGGTTAAACACCCAGTCATTACCGGTGTATTCCCGGGCTTCCGCCAACTTACCGTGGGTAGAGTTGCGGGAAGACTCTTCCCCGTACATCTCATCAAAGGGAATCACCTTGAAGCGAGCATCTAAGTTATCAGCGGCCCAGCCCAACATGCACTCAAACACCTGCCCCACATTCATCCGGGAGGGCACCCCTAGGGGGTTGAGAGCAATATCAATGGGGGTACCATCCGGCAGATAGGGCATATCTTCCACTGGCAAAATACGAGAAATGATCCCTTTATTGCCGTGGCGGCCCGCCATTTTGTCCCCCACCTGAATCTTGCGTTTCTGGGCCACGTAGACCCGCACCACCATATTGGCCCCCGGGGGAAGTTCATCCCCTTGTTCCCGGGTAAACACCCGCACATCTACTACGCGGCCTTTTTCGCCGTTAGGTACCCGCAGGGAGTTGTCCCGCACATCCCGAGCTTTTTCCCCGAAAATAGCCCGTAGTAACTTTTCTTCTGGGGGTTGATCGGATTCTCCTTTAGGGGTGACTTTGCCCACCAAAATATCCCCAGACTCAACCCAGGCGCCAATCCGGATAATACCGGTTTCATCTAATTGGCGCAGAGCATCTTCCCCGACGTTGGGAATTTCTCGGGTAATTTCTTCAGGACCAAGCTTGGTCTGCCGGGCCTCAATCTCAAATTTCTCAATGTGGATAGAGGTGTAGACATCATCAAACACCAAGCGCTCACTCAGGAGAATGGCGTCTTCGTAGTTGTACCCCTCCCAGGGCATATAAGCAATCAGCACATTTTGCCCCAGGGCCAGTTCCCCCCCTTCGGTGGCCGACCCATCAGCCAACACCTGACCGGCCTGAACCTGTTCCCCGGGGAAGACGATGGGCCGTTGATTGAGACAGGTATCTTGATTAGAGCGCTGGTACTTTTGCAGTTCGTATTCGTGAACGTTACCTTCTGGATCCCGTATTTTGATCAGGTCGGCATCGAGATAGACCACGTTCCCATCGGTGCGGCTAATAATCACCATCCCTGAGTCACGGGCTGCCTGGGCTTCTAGCCCCGTCCCCACCAGGGGGCGCTCTGGCTGCAGCAGGGGCACCGCCTGCCGCTGCATGTTAGATCCCATTAGCGCCCGGTTGGCGTCATCGTGCTCTAGGAAGGGAATCAAGGAGGTGGCCACAGAAATAATCTGTACCGGCGATATCGCTACATAGTCCACCTCATTCGGGGTGGTGGTCGTGAAGTCTTGGCGGTAGCGCACCGGAATGGTGTCTCCTAGGATGTAGCCCGCTTCATCGGTGGCCACATCCCCCGGGGCAACCCGCAGATCATCCTCTTCATCGGCCGTCATGTAGAGGGGAGCCTCATCTTTGCACACCCGCCCGTCATCAACCCTAAAGAAGGGGGTCTCAATGAAACCAAAGTCATTCACCCGAGCGTGGGTAGCCAAAGAACCAATCAAACCGGCATTAGGGCCTTCTGGGGTTTCAATAGGGCAAATGCGCCCATAGTGAGACGGGTGAATGTCTCGAACCGCAAAGCCCGCCCGCTCACGAGTCAGCCCCCCAGGCCCTAGGGCGCTGATGCGGCGCTTGTGGGTCAACTCAGCCAGGGGGTTGGTTTGATCCATGAACTGAGAGAGTTGGCTAGAGCCAAAGAATTCTTTGATCGCCGCCACCAGAGGCTTGGGGTTAACCAAGGAGGCTGGGGTGAGGGAGTCGGCATCGGACACAGTCATCCGCTCTCGAATGATCCGCTCTAGGCGATTAAGACCAACCCGCACCTGGTTTTGCAATAGCTCGCCCACCGAACGCACCCGACGGTTACCCAAGTGATCAATGTCGTCGATGCTGCCCAGATCAAACTCTAGGTTGATCAGGTAGTCGATGGCGGTCAGGATATCGGTGGGGGTTAACACCCGCGTAGCATCGGGAATGTTGAGTCGCAACTTACGGTTCAGCTTGTAGCGCCCCACTCGACCTAGGTCGTAGCGCTTGGGGTCGGAAAAGCGGGAGTACAGCAGTTGCTCACCACCGGATACCGTGGGTGGTTCACCGGGACGCAGTTTGCGATATAGCTCCAGCAGAGCCTCTTCTTCACTGAACTGGCCTTCCTTTTCGATGGTTTTTTGGAAGTAGTCAGGGTGGCGGAGAGAATCAAAAATCTCACTATCATTGAGGCCTAGGGCTTTCAGCAGTACCTGGGCCGACAGCTTGCGGGTTTTGTCAATCCGCACCCACACCAGATCATTTTTATCCGTCTCAAACTTCAGCCAGGCCCCCCGGTTAGGAATCAGACTGGCGTTGTAGGTACGTCGCCCGTTTTTGTCGGTTTCGGCTTTGTAGTAGACCCCAGGGCTACGAACAATTTGATTGACGATTACCCGCTCAGCCCCGTTGATGATGAAAGTACCACGATCGGTCATCAGGGGCAGATCGCCAATAAAGACTTCCTGCTCTTTGATTTCCCCGGTTTCTTTGTTGATTAACCGAGTGGGGACATACATCTGCACCGCATAGGTGGCATCCCGCCGCTTGGCTTCGTCAACGTCGTATTTGGGTCGTTTCAGCTTGTAGTTCTTGCCTAGGAAGTGCAGTTCTAGCTTACCGGTGTAATCAGTGATGGGAGAGAAGCTTTCAAGCTCTTCGATTAGCCCTTCTTCTAGAAACCAGCGAAAACTAGACCGCTGAATTTCAACCAGATCAGGCAGAACGAAGTTGGGGGTGGTGTAGGTGATGGGTTCAGTCATGGGTCTCCTAAAGCAAGTCAGGCCCTAAGCCAACGGCGACGAAATATAACAGCGGTGAATCAACCAAACGGTTATTCACCCAGTCCAGCTAAATAAGGTGAAGCTAAGCAAGATAGCAAGGGTGCAGAGTCTATTTTGGGGTAAGGAGCATTAGGCCAATATCGAGGGGTGGGACAAAGCGTCATGACTGGCAGAAACCTCGCTTTAATACATCAAGTCCAAGGGACGGGGGCCAAACGGGAAAGTGGCGATCGCACCTGAATACAGGCAACACAACCATGTGCATGAAACAAAACCGCTAACCCGCCGTCACTACCCTTGGCGACGACGGTAAATGGGTCGAATCATCAGGCAAATTAAACAATGCCCGAGCATTTTGAGTCGTCATGGCCGCCAAGTCCTCAAACTCAATTTGACGCAGGTCAGCCACATGGGTAGCCACGTGGCGAACAAAAGCCGGCTGATTACGGCGCTGATTGCGCACTGGCGCGGGGGAGAGAAATGGGCAATCAGTTTCCACCAGTAGCCGGTCGAGGGGGACCATCTGGGCTGACGCTTTAACGGCTTTAGCGTTTTTGAACGTGACAATGCCGCTGAAGCTGATATAAAACCCCAAATCGAGGAACCATTGGGTTTCCTCTGGCGGACCAGCCCAGCAATGCATCACCCCTCGCACTGCGCCCACCTGCTGCTGAAACTGTCGCAGCAGATCGGCTGCGGCCTGGGCCGCGTCACGACAGTGGACAATCACGGGCAAGCCTAACTCATGGGCAATGGTGAGTTGCGACCAAAAGGCCTGCCGTTGCACATCGCCATCATCCGCCTTAAAGAAGTCAAGGCCAGTTTCCCCGATCGCCACCACCCGTTGATCAGCCATGGCTGCCTGACGAATCTGACCAGCCGTGGTAGCTGACCACTTATCCATATCAAGGGGATGCAAACCCACAGCTAAGTACAACTCTGGAAAGCGATCCGCGATCGCCTGCATCTGTGGAAACTCCCCCGGCTCTACGCAAGAATGCACCAGGCTAACGACCCCTGCCTCTCTCCAGGCTTGGGCCAGATCATCAAGATCCCCAGCAAACGCATCAAAATTGAGATGTACGTGGGTATCAACCAGGGGCATGGCAGTGGCGACAAAAGCAACGGCAAACAGGCTAGATTCTATGGGGCCACCAGAAACCGGCCCCGCCGCCCTAAGATGCCGCTACAGCCTCAGCTTCCTGCGCCTTCAGAGCCCGAGCAATACGGGATTTCTTGCGAGCTCCCGTATTGGGATGCAGCACACCGCGCTTAACAGCTTTGTCGATCTTGCTGTAAACCGCTGCCATGGCCGTATCTACCTGCTGCTGGGTTTCGGGGGTGGGATTAGCACCATGGGCCTCAACCGCCGACAAGTAGGTTTTGGTCAAGGTTTTGACCGCAGACTTGTAAGACCGGTTACGCAGCCGATTGCGTTCGGTAATCTCAATTCGTTTTAGTGCAGACTTGATGTTTGCCACAGTTCGCCCTAGCTTAACAAGATGATATTGACTGGATAAATCATGTTAGCACTTAATGGCTGAGATGAAGGATTTATTTTTCCAGCAATTTGCTGTGGAGATCGACTAGGATGTTAGGACACTGGCATTCAGTGTTTTGGTAGGATGTTAAAAGGTCCCTGAGGGATTACGAGTTGTTAACTACCTTACCGCTGGCGTCTCTGGATTAATCCGCCGTAATGCTGCGCATCACCCATCAGCTACCTGAAGCCAAGACTGAGTTGCAGCGCATCTGTGCTCGTATCCACGATGATCAGGTGGTTCACAAGGAAGCCACAGTGAGGGAGATTATCCATGCCGTTCGGCGACAGGGGGATCAAGCGCTGTTGCAGTATACGGCTGACTTTGATCAAGTCACCCTATCGGTCAATGACCTGCGCATATCAGGGGCTGAGCTTGATGCCGCCTACCAGCAGGTGAGTACTGGTCTGCTAGATGCCATTCGTCTGGCCTGTCGCAATATTGAAGCGTTTCACCGCAAGCGGGTACCCAAGAGTTGGGTTTCATTTGAAGATAATGGGGTCGTACTGGGTAAACGCTACACCCCGGTTGATCGGGCTGGAATTTACGTTCCTGGGGGCCGAGCGGCCTATCCCAGTACAGTACTGATGAATGCTATTCCGGCGCGGGTGGCCGGGGTGGGCAAAATTGTGATGGTGACTCCCCCTGGAGAAGCCACAGTCATGAACCCAGCGGTACTGGTGGCAGCCCAGGAGGCTGGGATTTCTGAAATTTATCGGGTCGGGGGGGCTCAGGCGATCGCCGCCCTAGCCTATGGCACCGAAACCATTCCAGCCGTTGATGTGATTACCGGTCCAGGCAACATTTACGTCACCCTGGCTAAAAAACTGGTATTTGGTACCGTCGGTATTGATTCTTTGGCGGGGCCTTCGGAGGTACTGGTAATTGCTGACCACACCGCGAACCCGGTGCATGTGGCGGCTGATCTACTGGCCCAGGCAGAGCACGATCCCATGGCAGCGGCAATTTTAATTACCACCAGTGACGCTCTGGCTGAAGCGGTCGCCCTCGATGTGGAACGGCAGTTGGCCACCCATCCCCGCCAGACCTTGACAGAAAAGTCGATTGCTAACTACGGCCTAGCCGTGGTGGTGGACTCATTGGCTACGGCCGCTGAGTTATCGAATGGATTTGCTCCCGAACACCTGCAGCTAGAGGTGAGTGACCCTTGGGATTTGCTAGAGCACATTCGCCACGCAGGGGCTATTTTCCTGGGGCATTCTACCCCTGAGGCCGTGGGTGATTATCTGGCCGGGCCTAACCACACGCTGCCCACCTCTGGGGCCGCTCGCTACGCCTCTCCCCTAGCTACAGAAACGTTCATGAAACACTCCAGCCTGCTACAATATTCTCCCCAGAAGTTGGGGCAAGTGGCCGCTGCGATCGCCGCCTTGACTGAAACCGAAGGTTTGCCCTCCCACGGGGATTCAGTGAGTCTGCGGATTCAACCGCCGCCCGACGGCAAGGGGTAGTTTATATACCCCAGCCGTGGGTTATGGCGGTAACTTAGGTGACCTGCGATCGCGCCCTACCCCCAACCGCCTAGCCCACGCTACGAATCTAAAATCTAAAATCCCCCCACCACTCAACCTCCCCCATCTCCCCGCTCCCTGTGGCACAATTGACGGGTTATGCTCCTTGGGTGTGGAATCTGGCACCATGACAAAGTTTGTTTTCGTCACTGGCGGTGTGGTCTCTAGTATTGGCAAAGGCATTGTGGCCGCCAGCTTAGGCCGTTTATTGAAATCTCGGGACTACTCGGTCTCAATCTTGAAGCTGGACCCCTATATTAATGTGGACCCGGGAACCATGAGCCCCTTTCAGCATGGGGAGGTGTTCGTGACTGAGGATGGAGCGGAGACGGACCTGGATTTAGGCCACTATGAGCGCTTTACCGATACGGCTATGTCGCGGCTGAACAGCGTGACCACTGGCTCTATCTACCAAGCGGTAATTAATAAAGAGCGCCGGGGTGACTACCAGGGAGGCACTGTCCAGGTGATCCCCCACATTACCAACGAAATTAAAGAGCGCATCCACCGGGTGGCCCGCAATACCAATCCCGATGTGGTGATCACTGAGATCGGCGGCACAGTAGGGGACATTGAGTCCTTGCCTTTTTTAGAGGCGATTCGACAGTTTCGCAAAGATGTAGGTCGCCAAGACCTGCTTTACATGCATGTGACGCTGATTCCTTGGATTGCCTCCGCTAAAGAACTGAAAACCAAACCGACCCAGCATTCGGTGAAGGAATTGCGGTCGATTGGGATTCAGCCGGATATTTTAGTCTGCCGCTGCGAATGTCCCCTGCCTCAACCAATGAAGGAGAAAATCTCTGAATTTTGTGATGTGGCCACGGAGGCCGTGGTCACCTGCCAGGATGCTAGCAGCATTTATGAGGTACCTCTCAACCTGGAACGGGAAGGGTTGGCCCACCAGGTGCTGAATATTTTGGCCATGGAGCAGCGATCGCCTAATTTGCACACCTGGGAAGCTTTGGTGGCAGGGCTATACGAGTCTAGCCGCCCCCTAGAGATTGCCATCGTCGGCAAGTATGTCAGTCTCAATGATGCTTACCTATCAGTGGTGGAAGCCTTGAGCCATGCCGCGATCGCCCATCAAGCCGCCCTGAAGATTCGCTGGATTAACTCCGAGGATATTGAAACCAATGGCGCAGCGGACTACCTGGCTGACGTGGATGGGGTCGTGGTGCCGGGGGGGTTTGGCACCCGAGGCATCAATGGCAAAATTCAAGCCATTCAGTATGTGCGAGAACAGCACATACCCTTTCTGGGGCTGTGCCTGGGGATGCAGTGCTCGGTGGTTGAGTGGGCTCGCCATGTGGCCCACTTGGATGGGGCCAACAGCTCTGAGTTCCATGAAACGACCCAAAATCCGGTGATTAGCCTCTTGCCTGAACAGCAGGACGTAGTGGATCTGGGGGGTACCATGCGCCTAGGACTATACCCCTGTCGCCTGGCCGCCAATACCTTAGCCAGTCACCTCTATGGCCAGGAGGTGGTGTACGAACGGCACCGCCACCGCTATGAGTTCAACAACGCCTATCGCACCCTGTTCCTGGAGTCAGGCTACCAGGTCAGTGGCACCTCCCCCGATGGACGGCTGGTGGAAATCATCGAACTACCAAGCCATCCTTTCTTCATTGCTAGTCAGTTTCATCCAGAGTTTCAGTCGCGGCCCAGTGCTCCCCATCCCCTCTTCTTGGGGCTGGTGCAGGCGGCTCTCAACGGACAATCAAGTCTAGGGCTAGCTAAGCCTGCGACCCCTGAGCAGGCCGGGGTAATCTAAACCAAATTTAAGTCCAGACCTGAAGCCCTACCTGTGGGAAAACTCCAGATCTCGAGCTGGACTTGGTATAGGTTGTGGCAGTAACCAGTAAGTGTCAAGACTATCGCCAGTTTTGAGCACCACCTGGCCTCGGGAGATCAACAGAAAGTTATCCCGCAAGTGATGGTAGGTCGCTGCTGACACTTGGATTTTGCCAGCTTCACCGGTAGCTTCCATGAAGCTAGCGATATTGACCGTGTCGCCCCACAGGTCATAGATGAATTTGCGGATGCCAATCACCCCAGCGACTAAGCTGCCAGAATTAATCCCAATGCGCAACTGGAAGGGCTGACCGTCGGGACGCAAAAATTCACCGATGGTGGCCTGCATATCCAGGGCCATTTGGGCGATCGCCTTGGCGTGGTCAGGGCGAGGTACCGGCACCCCCGCCGCCACCATATAGGCGTCGCCAATGGTTTTAATTTTCTCCAAGCGGTAGAGGGCCGCCAGCTCGTCAAATTTAGAGAAGATTTGGTTGAGCAGCTGCACCAGTTCGGCGGGGGCCAGTTGGGCCGCTACGGTACTGAAGCCAACGATGTCAGCAAACAAGATGGTGACGGCATCAAACTGATCGGCGATCGCTTCGTCCTGTTCTTTGAGTCGCTGGGCAATCTGAAAGGGCAGCACATTCATCAGCAGTTGCTCAGATCGCAAGCGCTGTTGACGCAGTTCCGCTTCCACCTGCTGGCGTTCTTTGATCTCGGCTTGTAGCTGCTGGTTTTGTCGAGCTAATTGGTGCTGCTGGTGACGCAAGGCTAATTGGTGCTTCACCCGCAGTAGCACTTCATAGGCTTGGAAAGGTTTAACGATGTAATCTGCTGCCCCCAGGGCAAAAGCTCGCTTCTTTTCCGCTTCAGCATCCCGAGCCGTGAGAAAAATGACTGGAATATCTTGGGTGATGGGGTTGGCTTTCAATTGCTGGCAGACCTCGAAGCCATCCATCATGGGCATAGTGATATCCAGCAAAATTAAGTCTGGGGGGGCCAGAATGGTTGCTTGTACCGCCAGGGCACCACTGATGGATTTGCGACAGCTGTAACCCTCGGTCTCCAAAATCGTCGATAACACCCGCAAATTATCGGGGATGTCATCCACGATCAGAATGTCAACCTCCTCGGGGGGTGGTGTATGGGCAGTCATGGGCGTTAGCGCTAGGGTGGATATGGCACAGGGACTATTCGCAAAAAGGCTGAGGAATATAAGACTAAGGGGTAGGCTGAACCAGGGATGGGGTTGTTAACTCAATGATGATGTCAAAGCGAAACTCATCGAGTAATTGGGTGAGCCGCTGACCCAAGGGTTGATCGACTGGCGGTAGTTGGCGTATCAATTGACGAATCTGCCGATCGTCAACGGTTTGGGCCGCCCGGTGTACCTGAGCCAGCCAAGCTGAGTCCAATGTTGCCACATCCGCTGGGGTGAGCCAAGGCGGAGCCTCCCCCACGTCTCCAGGGGATAACGCCCCAGGGGATGCCCCAGGAGACGATGACAGTTCTGGCCAGGCAGCCACAGCATCGGCCAACCCCAGGTGATTACCAATGCACTCCAGCAGCAGCTCTCGGGTTAGGGGTTTAGGCAGGACAGCGTCACAGCCAGCGGCCAAGCAATCACTCTGCTGTTCTTCAAATACACTCGCCGTGACTGCTAAAATAACCGGATCATTCTCTGGAGTTGATTGGCGAATATGGCGGGCGACGGCGTAGCCATCCAGTTCTGGCATGTGCATATCCAGGCAAATCAACTGGGGAGCCCAAGCTTGCCACACGTCAATGGCGGCTAAGCCAGAGTGGGCTTCACGCACCTCAAACCCGGCTTCCTCTAACCAATAGCGCAGCAGCAGGCGACTTTCGGCTACATCGTCAGCTACCAAAATGCGATAGGTCAGGTGGGCTGGAAGTCGGTAGGTTTTGATCTCCGCTTCCCTGACCGGGGGGGCAGCGGTCGTTAGCCCAACCGGTAAGGTTAGGGTAAACGTGGACCCCTGCTCGGGGATGCTGGTCACAGCTATATCCCCTCCCATGAGCTGGGCGAAGGTGTGACTGAGGGATAGTCCTAAGCCACTGCCTTCGGCGACACGACGCCCCGATTGGGTCTGTTCAAACGGTTGGAACAGGTGGGGAATTTCTTCAGGGGCGATACCAACGCCGGTATCTTCGACGGTCAGGGTTAGTCGGTGGGTCTTAGGGGGGCGATCGCCACCGCCATCGGTGGATAGCAAGGGCCGCTCTGGGTGATCGTTCGCCAAGGCCCATCGCACGGTGATTGAACCCTGGGGCGTAAATTTAATAGCGTTGCCGATTAAGTTAATTAAAATTTGCCGTAACTTGCCGTGGTCGGCCCACAGGGTTGGGGGCAAATCTGCGGCTCCTACCAACTGCAGCTGCAGGCCCCGAGACTCGGCTTTCAGCCGCAATAAATCGTCGACAGACTGCAATAGCTGGGATAAATCGAAGCATCCTTCATCCAGGGTGATTTTATTAGCCTCAATTTTGGCTAAAGACAGGACATTGTTAATCAGCCCCAACAAATGGTTACCACTGCGATTGACGATGCCTACCAGTTCCCGATGGTTATCAGCCAAGGCCGGATCCCTGTGCAGAATCTGGGTGAATCCCAAAATGGCGTTAAGGGGAGTGCGCAATTCATGGCTCATGCTGGCCAGAAAGTCTCCCTTGGCTTGGTTGGCCGCATCGGCAGCCTGTTTAGCCAGTTCTAGGGCCTGGGCCTGCTGCTGGGTTTGGCTCAGTAAATTAGCCTGCTGGACAGCCGTGCCTAAATGTACGCCTACCTGGAGAACCAGTTTCACCTCGTGACGGGTCCAGGGGCGGGGATGGTGATGGTTATAGATGCCCAATAGGCCCCACAACTGGCTGCCGGAAAAAATCGGCACAATCACGTAGGCTCGCACCTGCCACTGTTCCAAAAACTGCAAATAGCAATGGTCAAACCCTTCACTGTAGATATCTGTGACGCAGTGGTAGGTGCGATCGCGGCGATAGGTTTCGGCCTGGGTTTCTTGTAGGTAGGTGTCTTGGAGCACTAGATAGCTATCATCGAAGCCACCCTGTTGCATCTTACGGGCACCGCAGTCGGAGCGATCGATCAGCCGTTGGTTCTCTGGTATTGCCGCATTCACCCCATTGACATCTACCATAGCCAAGGTAGAAGGAGCGGTCGGATCGGCCAGGGCTTCGGCCGCCACCACCCCACTCCAGTCGGGGTTGAAACGATAGATCCAAACGCGATCGCACCTGACAGCCTGCTGCAACTCTTGGGTCGTAGCCGCAAAAATCGTCTCCAAATCCAGGGTTTGGCGCATCCGCTGCACAATGCGACTAATCGCGGTTTCCCGGTTGGCGACCGCCTGCACCGCCGCTTCCGCCTGCTTTTGAATGGTGATGTCGCTAAAGGTACCCACAACCCGCTCCACTTCACCAGCTTGATCCAACTGGAGATCGACATTGACCAACAGCCAGCGCACGGCCTCTGTAGCGTGATCCACAAGGCCAATCACAGCATCATCGAGGGGCGCTTTTTGGGCGATCGCCCGTTGTACGGGCAACTCCTCCGGCGGGCAAGGGGTACCGTCCTGCCGCTGAAAGTGACCCAGTTGGGGGCCAAACTCTATGGGCTCAGTGGCTACCGATGTATTCGGCAAATGGAAAAATCGTCGAGCCGCCTGGTTGCTGACCAAAACTTCAGCCCGCGAGTTGAGTAGCAGCACCCCCACCCCCAAATCTCGAATCAGGGTGAGGAACTGTTGCTCACTCTGAACCAGGGCGGCAGCCTGCAGGCGCTGCGCCATGAGGCGCTGATTTCCCCTCAGTCTGAGCCACACCATCGGCAAAAATGCAACGCTACCCAAGGCTATGACCAACCCCAGTGTAGCCGCCATTGGCGACCCCAATGCTAACGCTTGAATAGACTGCAACATTACCCCTCTACAATCGCTCCGGGCTCAGTTCTGAAACCGCAAAAACCCCTATCTTTAGAGTTCCCTAGACCCTGACATCTGTACCGAGAATCCCTTGCAAAGCCACAATTTCTTCAACAGTATGTGGCTTGAGTAAAGCTCTTCTGCCTTTGGCTATAGCGATCGCTGCAGTTACATGCGTTCTAGCACCGAAATTCCCAGGAGCGACAGGCCCAGCCTCAGGGTTTTGGCCGTCAGGTCGCAGAGTAACAGGCGGGACGTGCGCTGGGGTTCTGGGGCCTGAAGCACAGAACAGCGATCGTAGAACTGGTTAAACTTCTGGCTGAGCTCAAACAGGTACTGGCAGAGACGGTTGGGGTAGAGGTCTTGGGCCACCTCGTCTAGCACTTCATCCAACTGCAACAGGTGGCGGGCCAGGGCAAACTCGCTGGCCTCTTCCAGGTGAATCCTAGCCTCGACAGGGAGATGATCAAAGTCGATATTTCCCTTACGACTAATGCCCTGCACTCGCACATAGGCGTAGAGCATGTAGGGGGCGGTGTTGCCCTGCAGGGCCAGCATCTTATCAAAGCTAAAGATATAGTTGCTGGTGCGGTTCTGGCTCAAGTCGGCATACTTAACCGCACCGATCCCGACGATTTCGGCCACCGTTTGAATGAAGCTCTCCGACTCTTGCCGCCCCTCGGCCTCGATCCGCCGTTCTAGGTCAGTTCGAGCTCGGCTAACGGCCTCATCTAGTAGGTCTTTCAACCGCACGGTCTCCCCAGAACGGGTTTTAAATTTTTTGCCATCTTCCCCCTGTACCACCCCAAAGGGGACATGGGTAAGTTCGACACCGTCAGGAATCCAGCCTGCTTTGTCCGCCACCTGAAACACCAGGGCAAAGTGGTTGCTTTGCCCGGCATCGACCACGTACAGCACCCGCTGGGCACCATCCTGCTGGGTGCGATAGCGAATGGCTGCCAGGTCGGTGGTGGCGTAGTTGTAACCGCCATCAGATTTTTGGATGATCAAGGGCAAAGGGTCGCCAGCTTTGTTGGTGAACCCGTCGACAAACACCACCTTGGCTCCCTGGTCTTCCACCAACAGTCCTTGGGTGTCTAGATCCTTAACCACATCGGCCAGCAGGGGGTTGTAGAAAGATTCGCCCCGCTCTTGGATGGTGATACCGAGGCGATCGTAGATTTTTTGGAATTCTTGGCGAGACTGGGCACAGAGCACCTTCCAGGCTTGGGTAGCGGTGTCGTCGCCCGCCTGCAAAGCCACCACCGCTTCCCGAGAACGGGTTTTGAAGTCGTCGTCACTGTCAAACCGCTGCTTGGCTTGCTTGTAGAAGGCGACTAGGTCGCCGATGTCGACGCTGGAATCGGCCTCTAAAGCATCTGGGCAAGCCTCCTTCAGGTGGGTGATTAACATGCCAAATTGGGTGCCCCAGTCCCCCACATGGTTCAGCCGCAACACGTCGTGGCCCATAAACTCATGCACCCGGGCGATGGAATCGCCGATGATGGTGGAGCGCAGGTGGCCCACGTGCATTTCTTTGGCAATGTTGGGACTGGAAAAATCGACAATCACCCGCTGTGGTTGGACGACAGGGGCGACCCCCAACCGGGGGTCAGCTTGCATCTGCTGGAGCTGTTGCTCTAAGTAGTCGGTCTTGAGCCGCAGATTGATAAAGCCTGGGCCAGCAATTTCCGGCGGTTCACAGAGATCGCTGAGGTCAAGCTGGTCGACAATTTGGCTGGCGATCGCCCGTGGGTTGTTCTTTAAAGGCTTAGCCAGGGACATGGCCACATTAGCCTGGTAGTCCCCAAACTTAGGATTGTTAGTGGGCACCAGCATGGGATCGGTGCCCACCCAGTCTGGGCCAAAGGCGGCCACTATCGCCTGATCAAACTGCGCTGTTAGCTGTGCAAGTGTAGACTTCATCCTGTACGTTCCTAACCCTCTATTGCTCTATCCCCAAACGGCCGATCATAGCCTTGCCACACCTCAACCCTGACTTACCGCCAGTACCCTTGCCGCCTTGCCTGTTACGGTATAAGCGCTCCCCTTCAATCCTAAAGCAAATCCCCCATTGGCCCCTAAAGTGCAAACGTGGAAGAAACTTATCGTTTATCCCACGTTTCCCCCACCAGCCACTAGAGTAGAGCTATCCACCATAGCGTTACGCTGGGGCTGTCTATGCAACCGTCTCAGACCATAAGTCTGCGCACAATTGTCGTGTGGGGGGCGCTGCAACTGAGTGCCCTGTGGGACCTGGTGACGACGGGGTTAGGGATTCTGCTGATTTTAGACCGCTTAAACCTAGTGGCCATTAGCCTAGCCCTAATCGGCACGCTGATTGTGGTGGCCTTTAACTTTTCTACCCAGGCCATCTGGAGTCGCCGTCAGCGCTTCACGGTAGCCAGCTTACCCCTGTTAGGGGTGCGGTTGGTGTGGCTGATAGCTCTGCTGGTAGATTTGTGGACATCGTTGACTTGTAATGCCTGGTTTATCGGGGAAAGTGCCAGCGATAGCTTGGCTCTGAGGGATTTGCTGGCTAGTCTTAGCCCTGGGCAACTGATTATTGTCGTGTTTGTGACGTTAATGACAGGGATCAGCCCAATGTTGATGGGATATTTACATAATCGGGATATTGACAGCATACTGCACTAATCTTCTGGCCGTGAAAGTTAAGCCGGGAGATCCTGGATAGGTCAGGAGCCAGAATCCAGGCCATTCCTGTCGTCTCTCAAGACACTTCCTCCGTCACAGCTTGAGAGAAGAAGTCAAATCCTACTGGACATTTCCGAGATCTCTGACCCGGTGCGCAGCACTGGGTCAGACACCGACTCCTGAATTCTAATACGGGCATAACCTCCCGCCTTATGGGCCTACGCTACAATAAAACACTGGATCAAGCTGGTTTTCAAAAATTCCCATGGAAAGAATAGTCGTCGGTCTCTCAGGAGGCGTAGATAGTTCAGTGGCAGCGGCCAGCCTACATCGTCAGGGGTACGATGTTGTGGGCCTCACCCTATGGCTGATGCAGGGCAAAGGCCAGTGCTGTTCTGAAGGCATGGTAGACGCGGCTCAGCTGTGCGATGAATTGGGCATTCCGCACCACATCGTCGACAGCCGAGAGGTGTTCCAGCGGGAAATTGTAGATTACCTGGTAGAAGGCTATGGCCGTGGTGTTACCCCACTGCCCTGTTCCCAGTGCAACCGAGCGGTCAAGTTTGGCCCCATGTTGCAGTATGCCAAGGAAGAGCTAGGCTGCGATCGCATCGCCACCGGCCACTATGCCAGGATTACCCAAAACCCGGACACGGGTCGCTACGAACTACGTCGCGCTGTTGATCCCAGCAAAGACCAGTCCTACTTTCTCTATGACCTGACCCAGGATTTGCTGGCCGCCTGCCACTTTCCCCTGGGGAACCAAACCAAAACCGAAACCCGACGAATTGCCGCTGAGTTTGACTTGCACACCGCCGAAAAACCTGACAGCCAAGATCTCTGCTTAATTGAACACCACGGCTCGATGCAAACCTTTTTGGATAAATATTTGGCCTCCAAACCCGGTGACATTGTCGATACCGACGGGCGGATTTTAGGTCAGCACAATGGCATTCACCACTACACTATCGGCCAACGCAAAGGGCTAGGCATTGCCGCCCCTAACCCTCTTTACGTGGTGGGGTTTGACGTGGGTCGCAACCAAGTAATTGTCGCCGATCGCAGCGACGCCCACTGGCCCGATTGCACCGTGCAACGGGTGAACTGGGTGTCGATCGCCCCTCCCCAGGAGCCGATCCAGGTGTCAGTGCAAATTCGCTATCGCAGTCCAGCGGTAGGGGCAACCCTGGTGCCCATGGAACCCGGTCAGGGGGCTGAACGGGTGAAGCTGGTGTTTGACGAACCGCAATTTGGGGTAACCCCAGGCCAGGCGGCTGTTTGGTACGACGATGACCGAGTCCTGGGCGGCGGGCTGATTGAAGCCGCCACTGTTTCTGAGCCGCTAACCGGTCAGGTAGACCGTTTGGCCACATCGGCCGTAGATTAGGCTAGCTATGACAGACACCGCTCAAGATCAGCAACATCCCCAGTACAAAAGCGATCGTCACGTGGTCAATCAGCTGTTGGCGGGGGAAGCCACCGACTACAATCTGGTGGAACTGGCCCGGTTGATGATCCGCTACGACGGGTTTCCAGGGGCTCGAGATATTCAGGCTGATCTGCAAAAGGCGCTAAACCGCTGGCAGCTGAGTGCGGCGGAATTATTCGAGAAAACCCGGGCTATCCACCAACAGGGGGAAGTCTACCGAGGCCTGGGCCGAGGCCGAGAAGACTGGAGTTAGTCCAACCTTAGATCTCCGAGGTTGCTTAGATCTCCG
>SLIY01000480.1 GCA_007135385.1 Leptolyngbyaceae cyanobacterium CSSed165cm_216 | reverse complement strand
GCCATCATCACCGCTAACCTGTGGGATTTGATTCGCACCGGCGACATTGGCCAAGATCGGCGTCTGCGGGATGGGGACACCATCATGTTGCCCACGGCCACCGCCCCCTCCGCCGAAGAGTCGGTGAGCCTGTCTAGTGCCAACTTTTCCCCCAGCGAAATTCCGGTACAGGTGGTGGGGGAGGTGGCCCGCCCGGGCACGGTCGAATTGCCCGCCAACGCCACCCTCAATCAAGCCATTCTGTCGGCTGGGGGGTTTAGTAACAGTCGCGCCCGTACCTCTACGGTGACTCTGGTGCGGCTCAACCCTGACGGCACCGTAGACCAGCGGGATATCACTGTTGATCTAGCCAACGCCGCCGACAATGACAGCAATCCAGTGCTGCGGCCCAATGATGTGGTGATGGTCGATCGCAATACCCTGGCGACCACTGGCGACACCCTGGGCGTCATCCTCAGTCCCCTAACGGCTTTGACAGCGATTTTGCGGCTGTTTGGGTTCTAGCCCGTCTCAGGCCTGGATATGGTGTATAGCATCTTACTTGCCAATCCATTCGGGAAATCGGCGTTGATTTTAAAATTCTGCGCTATAAGTTGTAGGTCATTCGCCATTGAGTCGCTATTGAGTTGATGAATACCCCCTGCAGCAACCTAGTCCCCATCCCTAGAATGTCTGAAGCCCCAGGTATACCCATTACTTGAGTTCCACCTCAGCATTATGGTCTTTCCCAAGACGTCTTCCCCTAGCCCCGCTCAACCCAGTGCCAACGGCAATGGCCATCATCACAATGGCTATTTACCCGCCCCTCCTGCTCCGGTGGTGGTGGAAGCAGATGATGATTTTGATCTGGGTCACCTGGTCGGGGTACTCAAGCGTCGGGCCATTACCTTTCTGGGGGTGACACTGCTGTCGTTGGGGGGGCTCACCCTATGGCACCTGACCCGTCCTGCGGTCTACAGCGGCGGCTTTGATTTGCTGGTGGAGCCAGTGACCAGTGCGAATTCCCTAGAGGGTGACCTGCTGAACCTCTCCCAGGGGACGCGATCGGGCCTTGACTATACCAGCCAGATCCGGGTTCTGCGCAGTCCTGGGGTAATCAACCCAATTCTTGAGTCGATTCAGCAGCGTTACCCTGATATCACCTATGGCACCCTGCTGAATAACCTGACCATTACTCGGGATGGAGAATCGAAAGTGCTGCGGGTCAACTACCGGGATCAAGATCCAGAGGTGGTGGCCTTTGTTCTGTCTGAGGTGGCCGAGGGGTTTGTCGACTACAGCGTAGACGATCGCCAGGCAGAGCTGCGGCGAGGGCTAACCTTCCTCGATGAACAGCTTCAGGAAAAGTGGCAAGAGGTGTCAGACATTGAAGATAACCTCAGCGACTTTCAAAAACAGTACGACCTAGTCGACGTCAACGCCGCTAGCGAGAGCGTGACCCAGCGCCTGAACCAGATGCAGGCCAACCAGGAAAAACTGCGGGTGGAGCTAGCGTCCCAAATTTCCCTGTATAACGCCCTGCAAGACCAGGTGGGGTTTCAGCCCAGTACGGCGATCCGGGTGGCGAATTTAAGTGAGTCGCCCACCTACCAGCGGTTGCTGAGCGATTTACGGCAGGTGGAGCAATCGATCGCCAGCGAGTTAGCCCGATTCCAGGCGGATACGCCGATGGTTGAGGCCCTAGAAGACCAACGACAGCAGTTGTTGCCCCTGCTGGAGACGGAAGCCAACCGGGTGCTAGCCGCCAACGCCGAGGTTGATCACGATAGTTTAGGTCACCAGGGGGCAGTCAGTCGAGACTTGATGCAGCAGTTGGTGAACACCGCCAACCAGGTGGAGGTCTTGCGCACCCAAGACCAGGCCACATCCCAAGTGACCCAACAGCTGCAAGGGGAAATTCAGCGGCTGGCAGATTTATCCCGCTCCTATCAGCAGATTGCCCGGGAGTTGGCCGTCACCGAGGATAGCCTGAACCAGCTACTGGCTAGCCGCCAAGATCTGCGGTTCAAGATGGCTCAGCAAACCTCCCCCTGGCAGTTGGTGTCGCCTCTAGATCAGGCGAGTGTGGTGCCGGTCACCAACCTGCCCCGGAATTTGTTGCTGAGCACGGTTATTAGCCTACTGCTGGGGGGTGGGGCCGCCCTGCTGCGGGACAAGTTTGACCAGGTGTTCCATGACGTTGACGAGTTGGCCAAAGTGACCCGGCTACCGAATCTGGCCCTGGTGCCCGAGGCCTCTGGGCTAGAGCATCGGTCGCTATTGATGAACCCCCGCCTAGTGTCCACCATGGAAGAGGTGCTGGTTCAGCATCAGGGGGACAACAGTCCCTACACCTCCTTTAGTTTTACCGAGGCGTTTTACTCCCTCGACGCTAACCTGCGCTTGCTCAGCTCTGATGCGCCGATTCAGCTGGTGGTGTTCACCTCGTCGGTGCCAGGGGAAGGCAAGTCGACCATCTGTGCCCACCTGGCGATCGCCTCCGCCAACATGGGCCGCCGGGTGCTGCTGATCGATGGGGACATGCGCAAGCCCTCCCAGCACTTGATGTTTGAGGTGCCGAACCATCTGGGCCTGAGCGACCTGATTACCCACCCCCAAGAGCCCCTGCCCGATTTTGTTAAACCGATTGTCGGCAACCCTAACCTGCATCTGCTCACTGCCGGTACCCAGCCCCCGGCCCCCGGGCGGCTGCTGTCCTCGCGCAAGATGCAGCACATCACTGAACAGTATCGCCGCCACTACGATCTGATTATTTTTGACACCCCGCCCCTGGCGGGCATGATTGACGCCAAGTTGATTGCGGCCCAGGCGGATGGGCTACTGCTGGTCAGTCGTCTGCATAAAACGGCTCGCCAGGATGTGCAGCGGGTGATGGCAGACCTCAGCAATACCGTCCAGGCTCCCTTGCTGGGCCTGGTGGTGAATGGGGTGGTGAAGCGTCGTCAGCGAGATGACTATGCCGACTACTACGGCTACTACGGCAAAGCCAAAGGTGTCTTAGAGGGAAGTCATCGTCGTTGAGGGAGGTGCGTCGTTGAAGCGCACCGTTGAGGAGCACCGAGGATTCAGGCATGAGGAGTGAACGATTATGACCCGTAATTCAAAAACCTTAGTGACCGGTGGGCTATTGGGCCTGGCCGGGTTAGGGCTGCTACCCAAAGCGGCCGAGGCCCAAACCCCGGACACCGCCCTAGAGGTTGACCCTGCCGCTGGGGCGGCGGTGGCGGAGAATCCCCACCCGGTGGCGGTGCCCGAGCCTGCGGCCCAAACCAGTCCGCCCCAAGTTGACCCGGACGATGCCCCGCCGCCAGTCTGGTCCCCGGCGTTAGATCAAACGGCTCCCCCCCCAGAACCGGTGGCCCTGGCCCCTAAGCCAGACCCGGCTCCGGCGGCGAAGGCGGCTCCCCTGGCTGCCTCCTTGAGCCTAGCCGCCGCCGCAGAGAAGCCTGAGAGTACCCCTGCGCCAGAGCAGCGGGCAGTGGCCTCAACCGACGAGGCTACCCCTAGGATCGCAGACGCCCCCACAGCGTCAGCGGCGGCCCCGATGTCAGCGGCGGCCCCGATCGCATCCCCGACCCCAGAACCGGAGGCTATGCCCCCCACCCCTGAGCCTGGCCCAGCGGCACCCAGGGCGGCGGCGGTCTCAGTAGCCTCGGCGGCCCCGACCCAGCCATCGCCCCACCCCACCCGGAAGCCGTCAGCGGCGGGGTCACAGCAGGCTGTGGCCAACCTGCCGATGGCGGCGGATCACCCCTCTGCCCCTGCTATCGCTCCACTGGACCACCCCAAACCCGCTGTTGCGTCATCTGTGGTTCCTATGCCCGCTGCACCCACGGCAGCGGACGCGATGCCTGAGGCGCGGATCTTACGTCCTGCGGTGGATCGCTCCGCCACTCCCCCGGCAGCCGCCAGGGCCAGGGCAGAAGCCAGCCCCCTGCCGCCAGACGACGGTCTGGCCCCGGCTACCGCCCCGATCTCCAGGGATGATCAGCCCCAGCGGTTGGTAGCGGCTGAGACGGCACCTAATGTATCGCGCCAATCGGTTTCGGCGGCGGCGATCGCTGCTCGCATTGAACGCTCTAATGCTGTGGTTCAGGCCCCGATTCCCCAGGTGTCGTCCCCCCGTGAAGCCAGTCGGGAACCGCAACTACCGGTGCTATCCCCTGAACCGGTGGCGGTTCGCCCCCAGGCCCAGCCTCAGGCTGAAGCATCCGGGGCGATCGCCCAACCGAGTCCCCCTGAATCGGCTACCGCCACCCAGACCGCACCAGCATCGACCGCCGGGCCGCAATTGCCCCCCTTGTCCCCACGGGTGGCCACCATTGCACCCGTGTCCCCCCACCCCAAGCCAGCCCTGTCTCCCCGCCGGGTGGAGCTACCGGCTTTTGTCACCCGGACCAGCCCCTCGCATGTGGCCCCAGCCACCCCTAACGGCCGCCGAGCCCAGCGATCGCAGCCCTCCACCTCGGCCGCCGATTTAATCGCCCAGGCCCCCACTGGCCTCGCCCAGGCTCCTGGGGATGACCCGACGGCGGAGCAAATTCGCCAGGACCTGCGGGTCGATCCCCTGACCGTACCGGGCACCCCGCCCCGCACCTATCCCCCCTCCCCCAATGCCGGGATTCCCTCCGCCTTTGGAGCCGAGTGGGGCGACGTTTTTGCCAGCGCCACCCTGGCGGGGGCAGACCGGGTGCGCCCCGAAGCGGACGGTAG
>SLIY01000410.1 GCA_007135385.1 Leptolyngbyaceae cyanobacterium CSSed165cm_216 | reverse complement strand
GGCACAACATGAACGAATTGTTTCTCGACCTGTCGATGTTCTAGGTAAAAGGAATGGACTGACGCAGAGACGCAAAAGTTCCGTAGCACCACCAATTGGTGCCGCAGGAGCGATAACCCTATGGGGCTAGTACCACCTGGTGGAAATACGACCACCCTTACGGAGGGTGTCAGGGGCTAGGGGGCAGGTATCAGGAATGGTTGGCCGACTTATGCCGCAGACCACTAGCCTATAACCAACGGGAAACGCTGACTTGACCCCAACCTATAAGTACTCTCGCCGCAGGTAGGGTTGCAGCACCTCGGGAACTCGTACCGCCCCGTTAGGCTCCTGATAGTTCTCCAGAATGGCGGCCATGGTACGCCCAATGGCTAGACCGGAACCGTTGAGGGTGTGGACATACTGGGTCCCCTTTTGCCCGCTTGCTTTAAACCGAATATTGGCACGGCGGGCCTGGAAGTCGAGACAGTTAGAGCAGCTGGAAATTTCCCGATAGCTGTCTGAAGATGGCATCCACACTTCTAGGTCGTAGGTTTTACAGCTAGAAAAGCCCAGGTCGCCCGTGCAGAGCTCGATCACCCGGTAGGGCAACTTGAGCTGTTGCAGAATAGCTTCGGCGTCGTTCACCAGTGCTTCAAGTGCGTCAAAGGAGTGGTCTGGATGGACGAACTTATACATTTCGACTTTATTGAACTGATGCAGACGAATTAATCCCCGGGTATCTTTACCATAGCTACCGGCCTCACGGCGAAAGCAGGGGGTATAGGCACAGTAGTGAATGGGCAGCTGGTCGGCACTGAGAATTTCATCCCGGTGTAGATTGGTCAGAGGCACTTCAGCGGTAGGGGTGAGCCACAGGTCATCATTACGACATTGGAAGCTTTCTTCGGCAAACTTGGGCAGTTGACCGGATGCGGTCAGGGCCGCTGAGTTAATTAAGTAGGGGGGAATCACCTCCTGGTAACCTGCCCCTGTGTGACGATCTAACATGAAGGAAATCAGCGCCCGTTCAAGGGCAGCTCCAGCTCCGATTAGAGCCACAAAACGACTTTGAGCAATCTTTTCAGCCGCTCGTTTGAAATCTAGGATGCCTAGGGTTTCGCCAATTTCCCAGTGGGGTTTGGTGGGCTGTTGGGGTAAATACTCGTCCCCCCAGCGACGGACTTCCACATTTTCGGTTTCGTCCTTACCGACGGGGGTGGAGGAGCTAGGCAGGTTGGGCAGCCCCAGCAGGATGCTTTCAATTTGGGCTTTGATTTCCCGCTCTTGGGGCTCTAGGGTTTGGAGCTCAGCTTTGGCCTGATTGCCCTCTGCTTTCAGGGCCATCACCTCAGGGCCATTGGGATCGGCTCCAGCTTTAATACTTTGCCCGACTTGTTTGCCAATCTGATTGCTGCGGGCTTGCAACTGCGATCGCGCTGTCTCTAGCTTACGCTGCTGCTGATCCAACTCTAGCAGTGGGGCCAAATCATAGGCTCCCCGCTTGCCTAAGGCCACCTGAATAGCCTCTGGGTTTTCCCGTACTTGCTTGAGATCTAGCACCGCCGTCCTCTGAAAGTCGTCTACCAGCACAAACCCTGGCCAATAAACCAGGATATCAGCAAACCACGGACGGCTCGATCAACCCGGGACGTAGAGACATAAATCGGGTAGATAGGCCTTAGCCCGTCTACCCGAAACCATGCCTACATCACCTGCTCAACCTCAGCGATTTCAGGAATAAATTCCCGCAGCCGCCGCTCAATACCCATGCGCAGGGTCATCGCCGAGCTAGGGCAGGATCCACAGGCCCCCTGTAGGCGCAGCTTAACGACGGGGCCATCGATTTCTACCAGCTCCACATTGCCACCATCGGCTAGCAGGTAGGGGCGCAGATCATCTAAGACCTGTTCTACATTGGGAGGAGTGAGTGCCAGGGTTTCCATTTGTTGCCAAAAATATTAAAGGACTATTTCTATTCTAGGGATTTTGCCCCCAGATAAAAGACCCCGAGACCATCCTTACCCATAGAGGTCTCGAGGCAATGGCATAGAGTCATGGTAATGGCACGGAATCATGGCATAGAGTTAGGGTTGCCCTAAGTCAAATGGGTCAGCCGGATAAGGGACGCCGCTAAACCTTGGAGCGGATCTCTCCGGCTCCCCAGCTACCCTCTGGGAAACCGATCCTTTCCCCCTGCGTAACCCGCAAATCAGACCATTGCAGGCGATCGCACTTCTAATTTCTTCACGGCACATGCCCCTATTTTTGCTTAGACTAACTTTGGATAGTCAGGCTTTGATCACAAAAAACTGGATTTGCTTAACCCTATCCCCCTTGAGTACCCTAAGGAGATCGTAAATTTATGCCATTTACCCTTGATTCAGCCCGGAATATTTTTCCCAATACCCTCACGGCTGACGCGGTACCAGCGACTATTGCCCGGTTTACCCAGCTGAGTGCCGAAGACCAGCTGGCATTGATTTGGTTTGCCTATCTGGAAATGGGCAAAAGCATTACCATTGCCGCTCCTGGGGCCGCCAGCATGCAATTTGCTGAAGCCACCATGAATGAAATCCGAGCCATGTCATTCCAGGAACAGTCTCAAGTGATGTGTGACCTGGCCAATCGTGCCGATACCCCCATTGGCCGGACCTATGCCACCTGGTCGGCCAATATTAAGCTGGGATTTTGGTACAAGTTGGGACAGTGGATGGAAGAGGGGATTGTGGCTCCCATTCCTGAAGGCTATCAGCTATCAGCCAATGCGGCGGCGGTCCTACAATCGATTCGTAACTTAGAGCCGGGCCAGCAAATTACGGTCTTGCGTAATGCTGTGGTTGGGATGGGCTTTGATCCCAAGCAAATGGAATCCTATAACCGGGTAGCAGAACCGGTAGCGCCGCCCCAAGACATGAATAAGCGCACCCAGGTCAGTATCGAAGGCGTGACCAATCCTACGGTGCTGGCTTACATGAATAACCTCAATGCCAATGACTTTGATGCATTAATTGAACTATTTGCCGCTGATGGTGCCCTGCAACCGCCATTTCAGCGTCCAGTCGTGGGCAAGGCCAATATCATGCGGTTTTTCCAGGAAGAATGCCAAAACCTTAGCCTGATTCCAGAACGAGGGGTGACAGAACCGGTCGACGATGGCTTTACCCAGATTAAGGTGACGGGCAGGGTGCAGACTCCCTGGTTTGGGGCGGGAGTCGGGATGAACATTGCCTGGCGATTTTTACTGAACCCTGAGGGCAAGATCTTCTTTGTGGCAATTGATTTGCTGGCATCGCCCAAAGAACTGCTGAACTTAGTGCGGTGACCCCTAGGGGCACTAACGTCACCAGTGAACTGGATTAACGCTGCTGTTAGGCCTTCCGATCGGAGATTGGGGGGCCTTTTGTGAATTATGAGAGTTTGCAAAAAGCTGTAACATATCCTTAATATAGATATATGTATATCATTATCCCAATCAATGCAGACTAGTGAACTTCAGTGGACATCCCAGGAGCAGGCGATTGTTAAAACGGCTGTCGCCCAAGCCCATCAGCGAGAAATAACGACCTTAGTGCAGGTTGTGCGCGATCAGGCGCAGGCGATCGCTTGCATGGACGACCTATGGCAACTACACGATTTTCTGAGTGCCCGTCGCCATGATTTAGATGGCAAGTATGACCAACGGGAACCGACCCTGATGTTTATGTTGGCTGGGTTAATTAAGGATGGTTGGCTGAGCCTAGATGAGTTGACTGGACTCGCTGACTCCAAGTTAGCCAAGATTAAGGCCCTGGCCCAAATGCTGTAGGCTACGAGCCAGGTTGAGGCTAGCTGGATATGTAGAATCTGATTAATTGAATAAAAAGAAGGGGCACAACATAGTTGCGCCCCCTCTTGCCTTGAACTGAGCAGCCTTTTACATCAGGCCGATTTGAGATAGGATACCTTGGCCAGTCAGGAACTCGGTAGCTACACCGATCACGAACCCCAGCATGGCTAGGCGACCGTTCCAGGTTTCAGCGAAATCAACAAATCCGAACTTGCTTTCGTTGGTTTCCATGGTGGACAACTCCTTAATGGATATAGGGGAAATTAATTCAACAACCTTGTTACTTAAGTTAACATAACTTTTCTGAACCTGCATCTTTAGGCGATTATTTTTCCTGATGGGAGCAATAGGTAAGCTCAATGCCGAGAGATGCTGGTTCGACCACAAGGTAGACACTACAGACTGGTTAGCCAAGTCACAATACCGTGACCCGTAAGGGCTTCAAATGCAATCGCTGAGATGAACCCAATCATCGCCAAACGACCATTGAGTTGCTCTGCGTAGGCATTAAACCCAAACTGCTGGGTATCGTCGACATAGACTTTAGGCTCAACGGCAAAGTTGTTTAGACGTCCGCCTTCTTCTGTGGTGTATCCGTGAGTGGTCATACAAGGCTTTGTTTACGACACCTTGAATGTAACGCATTGTAAATAAAGGTTGCAAACCATTTACGTCTATGGTTGTAGACCTGCTCCATCGTTTTCCCCCTGGGTCTACCCAACGGTGGAGGCCGCAGCATTCTAGGGCCTACCCAAAGGGTCGGTTACAATCAAGTCGTCTATTCGTCACCGGGCGTAGTTAGGGGTTGGGGGAGTACACCTTAGGCATTACCGTGTCTGCTGGGAATAGCTCATCAAAGCGCTGATTAACCCAAGCCAATCTGAGATGGAGCAGATGGGTCAGTCCGT
>SLIY01000356.1 GCA_007135385.1 Leptolyngbyaceae cyanobacterium CSSed165cm_216 | reverse complement strand
TCGCTTAGAGCCCGATTGTTGAATTGCCGCGAGTTCTTGTAGAAAGGTGTCTACTTTAGAAGTTTCGAGCGGAGCTTCAATGGACTGACTCAAGGGCTACACCAGATGCAAGAATAACGCGATTTATTGTATCAGAACCCTGTTCTACCCGAACGGGTCAAAAACATTCTCTGGATTAAGTGGCCGATACGGGCAGCTTAATGTCGAGTAGGTCCAGTAAGCGGTCTAAGTCAAAGTGCTCCGCCACTAAA
Source organism: Leptolyngbyaceae cyanobacterium CSSed165cm_216 (assembly GCA_007135385.1). GTDB lineage: Bacteria > Cyanobacteriota > Cyanobacteriia > Phormidesmidales > Phormidesmidaceae > Nodosilinea. The sequence goes on along the minus strand of SLIY01000356.1, from coordinate 16,505 downwards.
TCTTGGGCACACTTCACCTTAACGGGCTCATGCAGGCGCACCTGCACAAATAGCTCGTCAATGCGCTCTACGGTGGATAGTGTGTCGGAATCAACCGCAAGAATCGGCACTTCTAAGTCTTTGGCCCGCTCCAGAATGGCCTCGGAGGGCGGCACCTGGCCGGTTAGCACGAGACACTGGGTAGAGGTTTCCAGGGCGGCAAATTGAATATCGGTGCGATCGCCCCCAGTGACCACGGCCATATTCAGGCCCTTGCGGAAATAGCGCAGGGCGGCGTTAACGTTCATCGCCCCAATGGCCAAGGTTTCGACCATCAAATCAAGCCGGTCGGAGCAACACAGCACTTCAGCGTGTAGCCGGGAGACGATTTCGCGCACAGTAATGCTGCGCATAATCGGCGATCGCGGCAATAGGGCCAACACTGGAATGCCGTGGCGCTCCAAAAAAGGTTGGGCTAGTTGACTAACCGTTGCGGTGGCCGTTTCTGGAATGTCATTAATCACCACCCCCAGCAGGTGATCACCCAACTGGGCCTTTGCGGCCAACAGCCGATCCACCAGGGCAATGGAATCGTAGCGGGTGACCAACAGGACTGGAGCATCGACGGCACTGGCAATTTGGCAAAGGGAGAGATCGAGCAGCATCCCTTCGGTCAAATTCCCAGGGCCTTCCAGCAACAGCAGCGTTTCCCCTTGGGAATCGTTAAAGCGGTCCAGCCCATGACCGTTCAGTGGACTACTATTACCTTCTAGGCATTGGGTAATCGTGGTTTCCGTCAGAGATACCAGGGGCGGATAAAATCGTGACTGGGGCAAGCGTAAGGTTTCCACAATGAACTCGAGGTCCGGATCTTGCACCTCGCCATTGATGAAGTTACCCAACGGTTTTCCAAACGCAATATCTAATCCTGTGGCTTGGAGCTGAAGCCCAATACCCAGCACAGCCGCCGATTTTCCACTATAGGATTCGGTTGAACCGATTAGTAAACGCTTCGCTGAACTGGGCACGCCGCAGGTCCTCCCTATAGGTCGCAGTATAGTAACCAGGGGCGATCATTGGACATTGCTGAGGGTAGTGCTCGACAAAACCTTGACCTTAGATCCCCAGTGGGCACAATATCACAATCATCCTGTTGGTCTAACGTTTTTAGCCTCCAGTTGATGTCATCCTATCGTTTTTTTAATTATCGATAGAGCAACTGGAGGGTAGAACAACCCGTTAACGCATCTGTACCCGACACCCGACACCCGGCACTAGTCCTTTGCGGCGGAAGTAACCCGCCTATTTGCTAAGGCGGAAACCCTTGTGTACCCTGGAATTCCTTTTCGTCCTTCTGTCTTCGTTCTTCTGCCTTGCGGTACTAGTCCTCTAGCCGTAGCAGCTTCCGGTAAAACCCTTTAGAAAAATCTGGGATGCGCTTTTGTCGCAGGGCCACAATCACATCAAATAAAAAGTCCACAAACTCGAAAGTGGCCATCGTGATTTCATAGGACAAATCAGCATCGTCATCAAACTGCATGCGACACCGGGTTAGGTCAGCGGGTAGGGTAGACACATTCCAGGTGGCTACGAACGGGATACTGTCACCCCCTTCAATCAGCCTCTCCCCTTCCAAATTGCCTTGTTTATATAGGGAAATGGCATAGGGAAGCGCTGTGCGCTTATTACCCTGGTAATAGGGCACGTAAACGCTTACATCCTGTTTTCCTGCCGGTTGGATTTCCTCAAATGTCAAACGCATGGGCATGGCTTTTATCAGTTGCCTGGGCTATGGGCTATCAGTGTACCCCTAACCTTAGCGGTGGATCAGTCCGCAAGGAAGAGTGCTAAGGCTAGCATTCCCCAGTTGTTGGCTAGGGATATCATTGGAAACTTTACCTGCAAAATCGGGGATGATAGGTGTAGGCTGAGGGCTAGCCAGGTGCTGCTGTTGCTTGGGGATATTAGCCTTGGTTTTTAAGTTGTTTCTGTAGTGCTGCTGGCGCTGGTTCATGGTTAACTTTCGCGATCGCCTGTTTACCCCGTTGGATGACCTTGAAATTGAAGACTATCCTGGCTATGCCGGACGTCGGCGCAAGGCAGCGTTAACCTTAACCATGCTGTGGGGCGGCACCGTCGGGTTGCATCTGGTGTCGTGGGGTAGCTGGTTTGTGATCGGGTTGATGGTAATGTTGACCACCCATGCCCTGAGGGTACTGCTGGCCAGCCCTGCTGCCGCCCCTACCCCCCGCCCCTCGATGCAAGTAGGGGGTAAGGGGGCGTCCTTAGCTAGCTACGATACCTGGGCCACCTGGCCCTATGTGTCCCTGCTGGTGGCGGCTAAAAATGAAGAGGCCGTGGTTGACAAACTGGTCGCCGCCCTAGGCCAACTCGACTATCCCACCAATCGCTACGATGTCTGGGTTATTGACGACAACAGTACAGACCGGACCCCCCAGCGGCTGAAAGCGCTAACGGCCAAATATCCTCAGCTGCGGATTTTGCGCCGCAGCCCTGGGGCGACGGGGGGTAAATCAGGGGCTCTAAACCAGGTATGGCCTGACACCCTAGGGGACATCATTGGTGTGTTTGATGCCGATGCCCGAGTGCCTAAAGACCTGCTGCGCCACGTGGTTCCCCTATTTGATAGCGATGGAGTTGGGGCGGTACAGGTGCAAAAAGCAGTGGTTAACCGCGCTAAAAATCTCTGTACCCGTGGCCAGCAGGCAGAAATGGCCCTAGATAGCTATTTTCAGCAGCAGCGCATCAGCCTAGGTGGCATTGGCGAACTGCGGGGGAATGGTCAGTTTGTGCGGCGGGCGGCCCTGGCCCAGTGCGGTGGCTGGAACGAGGAAACCATTACCGATGATTTGGATTTGACCCTGCGGCTCCATTTCAGCGGCTGGTCGATTCAATTTCTGCTGCACCCTGCGGTGGGTGAAGAAGGGGTGGAACGACCTCTGGCTCTCTGGCACCAGCGTAACCGTTGGGCAGAAGGGGGCTATCAACGCTACCTCGACTATTGGCGATTGATTGCCCAAAATCGCCTTTCCCCCGCAAAGACCCTGGATATGGCCGCTTTCTGGACGATTCAGTACGGCCTTCCCGCGATCGCGTTTCCCGATTTTGTCATGGCCCTATGGCGTCATCGGTTGCCGCTGTTTTTACCTGTGTCGGGGTTGGCTGTGACCCTCTCTATGATGGGGATGTTCTGCGGTCTGCGCCGCACCCGGCCCCAAGCCCTTTGGGCCACAGGACTACAAACCCTGTGGGGCAACATTTACATGTTGCACTGGCTGCTGGTGATTGCCACCATGACCCTGCGCCTGTCGGTGCGGCCTAAACGGCTGCGCTGGGTCAAAACCACCCATGTGGGCGGCGAAGACGAGTTCCAGGCCGATATGTCGTAAAGGTGTCTTAATAACCCACCCCTGCCCCTGCCAAGAGGGGATGCCGACACCTAACATCCGACACCCAACATCCGACCCCTGCCTTCAGGACCAGCGGCGTCCATTCCGCTCGTAGAAGCTGAATCGATCAGCCGCAGTGGGTAGGAAAACCCAACCGTACCGTCGGCATATTGAATGGCGGCAACGGGCTGCCGTGACACAGATAGGTTGACCAACGGCAGCCCACTGAGGCCGACGATCAGTGACGTTACTCGCCAGTCAAAACATTGCCTTTGGTAAGCCATCGTGATGCGGGGTTAAACTCCAGCAAGCGGGTTATAGCTCTAGTGTACTGCAGAGGCAAAACCGCTTCGACGAGTTCCTTGTCCTCCTGGTTTAGGAAACCCCGCAGGATGATCTGATGGTTATTATTGAGTTATATCTGCGAATTGCTGCCTATGGCATTGTTTCTCGCGGTACATGACTTGGTCCGCTGCCAGCCAAGTTTGATCAAGACTTCGGCTAGGGTTTCCCCCTGCAATCGCTCCGCCAGGCGGGTTTGCTCTGCCACCTTCATATCGGCGTGCAGACTACTGCTGTTCAACCAGCGGCAGTATAGTCATGCCCAAGAAAATTAGGGGAATTGCCCATCTGCTAAAAAGTAAAAAGTTATTGGGGTATAGTCATCCTTCACAAATCAGCCCCGAAGCCAGCCTTAGGTCAACCCCGACTACCAACGGAACCGCCAGCCATAGAAACGACTTTCTGGGTTTATCTGTTGTGATCACAGCTAGTTATCTATCCTGTCCCCATCTGCTCATTGGCCTACCAGGGGCTGCCCACGACTGTAAATGCGGCCCAATAGAACGGGTGACGCAAATCCTGGGGGCGATCCCAGGTTAGCTCTGGGGGCAAGGGCAGAGCACCCCCTGGCCACAGCAACTGGCCACCGTCGGTGGAAATGTCGCCCCGTAGCATGGCCAACTGGGCCTGGCGCAGGGCTTCAGTTTTGGTGGCCTGTTGGTCGAGTTGTTGATAAAAGGTCGTCATCAGGCCAGCGGTGGCCTCGTCGCTGACTTGCCACAGACTGGCCAGGGCAGACTTGGCCCCCGCCACCAGGGCAAACCCGGCAAACCCCAGTTCAGCTTCCAGGTTGCCCATGGCAGTTTGGCAGGCGCTGAGGGTAACCAGCTCTACCTGGGGGTCAAACCAACCCAGATCAGGCACCCGATTGAGCCGCAAACGACCATCAAAAAATTGCAGATAGGATTGCTCCGGCGCACCGCGCAAAAACTGGGCGTGGGTCGCCAGGTGAATAATCTGGGCCTGACGGCGGGACTGCTGCAGGGCCTCGAAGGTAAATCCACTATCAGCCACCTTGGTGCTGCCAGGCCAAAATGCTTGTAGTGCTGTCATTTCAACTCCAGCGGCTAGCAAGGGCGGTTGGTTAATAAACTGCGACGTGCCGCCAATCACCAGGGACGACGACTGGCGGTTGAGATTGACGTAGGTGGTATCCACCAGCCCCAGGCTGGGAATCAGGCCAAGGCTGAACTCTTCAATCAAAAACTGTTCGCCACTGTGCAGGGCTGCCAGAGGCATGGTGCGCAGCCCCCCATCCAGAATGAAGCCCAGGTTGGTGATACCGGCAGCTGTGAGCTCGTCTTTAATCGGCTCAATGATCCAGTTGTAGAGCCGTTGGGCCGTGGGCAGATAGGCCGCGTGGTGGGTCAGGTTGGGGTTGGTGATCTGTCGTCGCAGCTGCTCTTGGGTTCTGATCACCATCTGGCGAGGGGCATTGAGCACCTGGATCCGACTGGGGATACCCTCAGGGGGAATCAACAGCAGTTCCAGCTCAGATTCGCCTGCTTTAGCCCTTGGCCCACTGTCTTCCCCTGAGCGACTAAACCTGACATACAAAATGGCGGGTACTTCCCCGGTTTGGGCTTGAATATCCTGCAGGGTAGCCTGGGCTTCTTCTAGGCTGACCTCGCGGGCGGGTTTAATTAAATTGCCAAAATGATTGGCAAAGTCACGATTGGTGTCCTCTTCTGCCAGGGCAAGCTGCTCCTCTGATAAGGCTTGGCCGGCGCTGGTTAATTTAGGTCTATCCTCATCCTGGCTGATCGCATCGGTGAGATCTGGGGTAATAGGAACTTCGATTTGCAGAGAGTCAGTGTCGGTGGGGATAATCGGGTCCCTGGGGACATTTCCCAAGGAAATCAGCTGCACTTCACCGGGCTGGCCGCGGCCAAAAATCCGGCTGCCGACTATGGGGTTAGCGGGGTCGGGCGGCAGATTAACATCTCCGGTGGTAATCGCGGCCTGGGTCCCATTTACCCCAGGATCACCCAATGTAAAGCTGAAAGGGCCATAGCCGAGGGTGATGGCATCACCGCGCCTACCGCCCACGGTGGAGAGGCTGGCTAGCACCTGGTTTTGGTCCAGGAAGCTACCCAGGGCCTGGAAGGTGCTAGGAGTAATGGCCGTGATGGCTCCGCCCAGGCTGGCTCCCTGGGCATTGATCGTGTTGACCTGGATGCGATCGCCCGCCTGCAAGGTGACCGCACCCCCATTCCCGCCCCTACTATTGAGGTTGCCGGTGGTGATAGCGTCCGCCGCATCCAGGAAAATCGGGGCACCGGGGGCGGTAATGTCGGCGGTGGTCAGGTTGCCGCCGCTGGTCAGGTTAACGCCACCGGTGCTATCGGCGGCTATACTGTCAGCGGTCAGGGGGGCGATCACGCTGTCGGCGGCCAGGGTCAAGGGGGTGGGGCTGACCCCAGGGCCCAAGTTGGTAGTGGCGGTTAAATCGCCTGCAGCGATGGCCTGTAGACTGCCAGAAAACGTCAGGTCGTTCAGTTGCAGGTTATGGCGATCGCGCAGCGCCACATTCTGGGCCGCTGTGATGCTTACCGTATTAAAGTCGTTGTTGCCCAGCAGACCAATGTTGCCGGGGGCATCTAGACTAGTGTCGCCACCCACTGTCACCTGACCCCCTACCTGGGCTATGTCCCCCTGGCTGGCGGAAACCACCAGGTTGCCGGGGGTGGTAACGTCGGCATTCAGGGTTACGGCTCCCTGGCTGGCCAGAAACAGGGTGCCACTACCGCCCGTGACAGTCATATTCAGGGGAACCCCGGCCAGTTCAACTACGTCTTGCTGGCCCCCAGCGGCTGCGATCGCGCCCACATTGACGAAATTAATGTCGGGCAAAAAGTCAGAATTCCGAGTAAAGCCGCTGGTGTTGCCGGTCACCACAAAGTAATCATCGCCGCTGGTGCCTGCGATCGTATTGAAGCCGCCGCCGCCATCAAAGGCATTGATATTCGAAAAGCGAATATTCCTAAACAAGGCCGTGCCATCACCAATGACGGTGAGTGTATCGTTCCCCGCACTGCCCAGCACTGTATTGGTGACATCCTCGCCGCCGATCACCTCGGTGGGGTTCACCAGGCGCAGGGGTGCCCCAAACCCACCGATCGCCAAGCTACCGTCGGGGTCAAGCGCCCAGGTGGTGTTTTGGGCCGGGCCAGTGATCACCCCGCCATTTAGGGTCAGGGGGCTGGTCAGGGTAAACGGTTCAAGGGTGATGGCACCGGTATTGCCCACCTGGCCAATGGTGCGGCTGCTAAAGTCATTACCCAGTTGATCCAGTTCAAACTGGTTTAAAGAAGCAAACTCAGAGCCACCCAGGCTAATGGGCAAACTGGGCGTGGTCTGCCGGATGGTCAGCGTCCCCGTTCCCGTAATGGGGCCGAAAAGCACGGGATTATCACTGGTGAGGAGGATATTCCCGGCTTGGGCGGCAATCGTACCGCCGGAAAAAAGCGCTTCACTAATTGTCGTTAGGCTAATGTTCCCCCCCTGACTGTTGATCGAGCCTGAATGGCTGATACCTGAATTAAACGTGCCTGCACCGGTCAGGTTAATGTCACCGCCACCACTGGAGATGGGGGCAACATTCAGAATTCCGCCAAAGCCACCAGTGCCTGCCATCGTGATCGAACCGCCACCGCTGTTAACAGAGCCGTCAAATAGGACGATTCCACTTCCAGTATTGCCGGTACCGGTCAGCGTTACAGCGCCGCCACCGGAGGTAATGGGTGAATCAAGCAAAATCCCTGCTTGACCATCGAAGCCATTCGATGTCCCTGTAATGGTGATGGAGCCACCCCCAGAATTGAGCGCGGCTCTAACGTTAACCCCTTGCTCCACCGGGTCTGCTCCAGAGATGATGATGTTGCCGCCATTGGTTGTAAGGGGGCCGTCAATGAAAACCGGGCCGCTGCCGCCCCCAAGAGTGCCATCCAGAGTAATCGGTTGGCCCGCTGTGCTCACGGCACCTGTAGCGATTTGGTTCGCTTCGAGGGTGAGGCTGGCATCGTCAATGCCGCTGAGGGTGCCGCCTCTGGTGTCAATGCTGCCCAGGGTTTGGAGGGTGGTCGGGTCGCTAAAGGTAACATTGCCGTCTAAAGTAATATTCCCAGTGCCAACGCTATTACCAATGGTGATACTGCTAAAGCCATTGCCCAGTTGGTTGATCTCAGCCTGGTTTAGGAAGGTGACTGCCAAGTCACCCGTACCGCCCAGGCTGATGGGAGTTGTTGACGTAAAAGGCTGAATTTGAAGCGTCCCGCTGCCGATTAGGGGTGCCCTTACAACAGGGTTGTCAGTGATTAGATTTAAAGCTCCAAAAGTCTCAATTGCACTATTGAATTCAGCCATTCCAGACGTTTCAATCGTTAAATTGTTAAGTCTGGAGATATTGCCATCAGCATTATTAAAAGTAATATCTCCCGCTCCCGCCGCTACAGTGAGAGAAGAGAGGGGATTATTACCAGTGACCGTGTCAGAAAAAGTGATATTCCCAGACGTAAGTCGGTTGCCAATAGTGATATTACCGCCAACTATTACGGGTCCGTTTAGGCTAATAGAGTTATTGTCAGTTGCGATATTTCCTCTAAGCGTAATCGATTCGCTGGGGGCAGCACTCAGGGTTATTGCCCCGCCAACTCTTGTGAAGTTGCCGTAAGCCTCTAGGGTTCCCGTTGTAATGCTGCCATTACGGGCGCTGAGAGTGATATCTCTGCCCCCGCCACCAAAGAAAGAAAGGGAAGATAAATCTCCTGTCGAAATGGAGCCGCTATTGCTAGTTAGGGTAATAGAGCCCCCAAAGGTGCTACCGCTCAAGGCATTAATGTTTCCCGTTTGAATCCCATGTTCAGCGGATAGGTTGATACTGCCACCATCACCGCTAAAAACTCCCGGGATAAACCCAATAGCATTTATGTCTCCTGTGGTTACTGAGCCGCCGGGAGCACTCAACGTAACATCGCCAGCGAACGGAAAAGCACTATCTGCTGAGGTAGTAATGTTGCCTACAGTGAGGTCGCCAGTTGAACTAACGATGCGGATATCCCCTGCGGCGGCGGTGGAATCGTTTACGTCTAGGTTTCCTGCGGTAACGGCTGCTCCTGTAATCGTTAGCGATCGCCCTAAAGCCTGAATCGTAGCAGCCGTATCCATGGTAAAGTCCCCCACCTGGTCACCATCGGCATCAGCGGTAAAGGTGATCGAACCACCGGGAACAAAGGTCAGTGACAGACCAGGAGCAATAGTAATGTTGTTGGAGGCCTCTAGAATGATGTTACCAACCTGATTTTCCAGTGTGGTGCTGTTGATTGTCACATCCCCTGGCAAGTCTGCGGCCAGAATATTGGGTAGACCCCCAAGATCCTCCACACCGGGACTGCTGGCGGCAGCACTGATGGTGATGTTGGTGGGGTCAAGCAGCAGGCTACCCATGGCCCCATTGGCGGCACTGACATCCACCTGGCCGTTAAAGGCCAGGGTATCGCGACCAGACACCTCCACAAAACCGCCATCACCGTCGGTGGCCCCCCCTCGCGCGGTAATGGTGCCATCGAACCGGGTGCCTTCCTCGGCCCAAACAATCACCTCGCCGCCGTCACCGTTCTCCACCGCATCGGCCCGGATGGTGGACTGGGCATCCACATAGGTGCGGCTAGCCGTGGGGAGCGGCCCCTGGCCCCGGTACTCGCCACCGATGAGGACCTGCCCGCCGCCCTGGCGGCCCGAGGCATCGATGGTGGCTGCGGTGACGGCGATGCGATCGCCCAGCACCTGCACGGTCCCCCCCGTTTCACCAGCTACATCCACAGTCCCTGAAACTAGTGCTGCTCCGGGCGTGGTTGGCAACGAAGCGGCCACCCCTGGAAGGCTGACGGTGCCATCATCATTAGCGGTTATGCCCGTCGTAACCTGCGGTTCCCCGGCTCGCAGTAGAGAGGGAAGATCCAGCGGCGAAAAGGGTAGGGGATCGCCCGGTTGCACCCCCTCTGGCAGGGTGGCCAGCTCCAGGCTCAGCCGCGACCCCGCCGGACGAATGCTGACCAGATTTTCCCCTGGCACCGCCATCACGATGACTTCCCCCCCTGGTGCCCTCAGGGTGCCCAGGGCAATCACCGAGCCACTGGCCAGGGTAATCACTTCCCCTGGGTTCACCGCTAAATTTCCAGCATTCACTAACGCGCCGGGTTCGCTGCCAAAGGTAAAGGCCGTCGGGTTGCCCACCAGGGCTTCATAGTTGCTGTCGCCCACGGCAGGCCACCAGTCGTCACCAAAGCCAATGCCGCTGGCGGTGGTGGCGGTAAAGGAGCCATCTAAGTTCAGGGCGGAGTTGGGACCAAACAGAATCCCGGCTGGATTGATCAGGTACAGGTTGGCGCTACTGCCGCTGACCTGCATCAGACCATCAATCATCGAGGCATTACCGCCCACTACCCGGCCCAGAATGTTCTGCACCGAAGGATCAGCCAGGAAGTTGGCCACTTCGGTGGCGGTAAGGCCAAATTGCTCGAAGCTGTGGAACAGGTTGGCCCCATCCCCCGAGCGGGTACCGCCGGTAATGGTGTAAGTGGAGCCATCGGGTAGCACCAGGGTACCGGTGCCATCGGCCGCCGGAATGATCATCGACTGGGCCAGGGCGGCGGGCGCGAGGGCGGGGAGGAGGAGGAGGGGAGTGAGGAGGAGGGGAGAGTACATGGGTAGATGGGGTGGCGGGTAGATGGGGGAGTGGGGGAGGTGGGGAGGATGGGGAAGGTGCTTGGTTTCAGTAAGAATCCAAAATCCAAAATCCAAAATCTAAAGTTTCGCCTTCTGCCTTTTTAGGGGTTGCCGTTGCACACCTCACTGGTGTCGCTGGGTTGAAGGCCAAGCCGCTGGGCGTGCTCCAGCAGGGCGATACGCTGGCGCAATTGGTTGGCTTTGAGGGGGGTATTAGCGGCGGTGTAGTGGGTTTGGGCCTGGCGCAATTGGGGCAGGGCGGTGGTCAGGTCGTTGCGCAGGACGCTGAGCTCCCCCAGTCCTTCTAGGGCGATCGCTTGCCAGAGTTGGTCGGTGGCTGCTAGATCTAGGGCCTGGGTGTAGTGATGGGCTGCCAGGGTATTGAGGCCGGAGAAGCTGTAGAGGTCTCCCAGGGCCAGGGCCAGGGTGGCGGTGGGCTGGGCGTCGAATTGGGGAGCCAGGGTGGCGATCGCGGCGTCCAGCATCTGGTAGTCCAGATAGAGTTCGGCGGTGGCCAGGGCCTGCTCTTCGGGGGAGAGATCGGGGGAATCGAGAGTCGCGAGTTCGGTGTACAGTTGCGATCGCATCTCGGGAAACAGCACCGCAAACCCAGCAATGGCGCAGCCGGGGTCTTGCTCGGAGGACACCCCTTGATCGGTGATCACCTCAATGGAGTAAAAGGTTTCCGGGGCCAGGGGCGGCTCTCCCCTGTAGGTCACCGTGGTGTCTGGGGTGGTGGTTTCCCAGATCACCCGCTGTCGCCCACCATTGGCATCCTGCCACTCCCACAAACGTACGGTGTAAGTACTCACCCCGACGACGGGTTGCCAGCGAATGGGAAATTGATCCGTCGGCTGAAAGGTATTGCGGGGGGTAATCACGACGGGAATGGTGATGTCACACCCACCCACCAGCCGTCCAGCCCGCACACCGCCCCCTTTGCGCCGGTTGGGGGCGCGCCCGCCTCGGTTTTCGCGCCCACCAAACAAAAAATTAAACACTTGGGCCTGGGCCAGGGGGGGCGGTGGCACCACCAGCCCTCCCCAGACCAGTACTGTCACCAACAGTCCAGTACGATATAGGCGGTAATTAATTGTGCTTAAAATCAGCCGTTGTAGACGTTTCAGGAAATATGTCATTGTCCTAGGATGGTAGATGCAGGAATCCCTAGGGGTTGCGAACCTGGCGGTTCAGGTAAGCGACGAGGCCAGCGGTGCTAAGCCCGGCTAGCAGGGCAGGAACCAGGGGCAACCACCCCCCTCCCACGGTCAAAGCCCCGTAGCTGATCCCCACCAACAGCATCAGAGCTGCCACTCCCCCGAACACCAGGGGTAGAGGCCGTACCAACTGCCGCAGAATTAGCCCTCCAATTAAAGCCCAAAGGGCAATCCACAGGGTTTCAAGCCACACGGGCCACCACCAGATCAATGGTCGCTGTTCTAGGGCAGCGTTGACCAATTGGCTGATCATTTGGCCGTGGACCATCACCCCCGCCAATTCCCCCTGGGGAGTATTGTAGGAGTCGGCATTGCGATCGGTGAGATCGATGTAGCCAATCAACACAATTCGTCCCCGCACCAGGGCTGGGTCCACCTGGTTGCTCAGCACCTGCTGTAGGGTCACCTGGGGGGCAAACTGGCGGGGGCTACCCTGGTGCTGCCGGTAGTTGATCATCGATTGGTAGCCGGTAAAGACGTCGCGATCGCGGGGGCTATAGCCCCCAGTCTGGCTAGTGACAATGCCTCCGGCCCACAACTGGGGCACTTGCACCGCCCCAAAAGCCATATCCTGAATTCTCCCTGGCTCTGGAAAGGGGGTGGTGTAGGAGATGCCCCGGGCCTCCAGGTAAGTACGAGCTAGGCGCAGGCCAAAGGCTTCGTCGGTGTCACAGGCCGGGGGATCGGCCTCGTGCTTTAGGTAGTAGCGGCGTACAAAGTTATGGGCATCAATGGCAAGATCACTGAACCCCACCTGCTGGTTGGGTAGTTCCGGTGGTTGCTCTACCCCCAGGTCTTGATAGGTAGCTTTGCAAATGCCAAAAACGTTATCGCTCTGGCGCAATTGCTCTGCCAGGGGCGGGGTAGCCTCGAAATCTCGATAAAAGTCGAGGCCAATCACCGCTGGCTCGTAGCCCGCCAAAATCCCCAGGGTTTCCGCTAAGGCACCATCGGGAATAGTGCCCAGACCGGGTTGGTAAACTCCCTGCTTCACTTGCTCCCGCAACCAGGCCCCACTGGCTTCATCCACCGTCACCAGCAGCAGGTGTGAATCTAGGGCCTCGCTGGGCTTGAGCCGCATGACAGTATCGTAGGCCGCCAGCTCTAGAGCTTGCAGGCCGCCCAGCAACCGCAGTACATACAAGGTCAGGGTAATCGCCACACTGCCGAACCAGAGCGATCGGCCCTTCATCTTACGGAAGGGCAAGGTCTGGCTGGCGGCAATATAGTCTTGCTGGATCGAGGTTGGTACCGGAATTTTGCTAGTCCCCTCCGCTAGCCAGGCCTGGGCTTGCTCCAGGGCCTTGCGTCTTAGCAATAGACTGTCATCTCGGCCCGATTTATCCCATTCCATCGCCCGCAGCAGTAGCCGGGTATGCTGGTCAACATAGGCGGCATCGCTCTCTAAAATGCGATACAGCTCTCCGAAATTAGAGGAAAAATCGGCCTCATGGTTTTGAAAACTCACTATCGGACTACGGCCTAACCCCGCAGGCAGAGTCACCCCTGCTTCGACTACGTCGTCAACCACCCCCACCATGCGTTTGTTGATCGTCTGGGCATATTGGATTTGCTTCAGGCAATTGCGGTTGCCCAACAGATGGCCTGACAGAATGACGATGCAATTTTGGGCACTTTCGATCGCCTCTCTGACCGCCTCCGTAGCATCAATTTCGCCCCGGTGGGTGATTTGGTCAAACCAGGTACTTTTCCCCTGAAGTTGCAGAGTGTTGTGCAAGTGACGGGCAAAGTCAAGGTCTTTTGGGTCGGCGATCAGAAATACGTCCAGGGTTTGGCTGGCCGGTTGGGATAAACTTTCGGTGACGAACCGTTCCTGCACCTCAATGGGAGTATGTTGCTGGCGCTGGCGGGCGGCTTTGAACCAGCCCTCGTAGAAGCGGCGTTCAGCGCCCCGTAGCAGCACGCTGGGGTTATAGCGTTGTCGCTCCCACTTCAGCGCCTGCACCAGCAGCCGTTTATGATCGCGAAAATAGGCCGCATCTTGACCCAGGGTGGCCACCAGTTGGCGACTGCTCGATTGATAGGTGGAAAGGTCTTCGGTATCGTGCAGGTCAATCAATTGCACATTCTTGAGTACCGTGGGAACGGTGCCAGCGGCCAGAGTTTTAACCAGTACCGGAATAATGCGTTTATGCAGTGCCAGGGCATAGTTGAGCTCATTCAGGCAGTGGCGCGACTGCACAGAGTTGGGAGACAGCAAAAAAATAAAGCTATCGGCCCCTTCAATACCCCGATAAATCGCTTCATCAACCCGGGCTCCGGTCACTAGATCGCGCCGCCGATCCCACACGGTAAAGCCGGCCCGCATCAACAACTGCCGCACCCGCAGGCTGAGGCTAGCGGCGGCGGTCTGCGGGTGGGGGTCAGTGACCCGGTCGAGCTGGCGGCGGATAGATTCTTTCAGGTCAGTGTCTTCGTCGGCGTAGCATAAAAACACCTGGGCCAACTGGCCTTCGGCGTACTTGGTGCTTTCGGTAATGAACTCGCAGTGCAGGTCAGTGGGTTGGCAAAAGGGCGGATCATCATCGATGGCCTGTTTGTGCCAGGCTTCGGCGGCCTCGCGATCGGCTCCGCTGAGTAAAAGGCGGGGCTGGTGCTGGTTTTGCGCCCAGGCCAGGGCTTTAACCAGGTAGTCGGTGTGCTGGTGCACATAGGCTTTGCGGTCTTCTAGGGTTTGCACCAGTTGCTCTAGGGCGCGATCGCAATCGTCTAGTCCCTGGCGAAAGCCAATCCAGTTGAGCTTAGCAATGCCAGGATGCAGGTTACGGGTTGCCACATGTAGCCCCTTGGCCTGATAGTCTTGCCAGTCAGCTTCGGTCCCATCTGGGTGGCGCTGCTGCCAGGTTGCTCGAGAAATTTGCTCCACATGCATCAGTGGGATAATCCGCTTGTGATAGCGCAAGGCCTGGTCTAGCTCATCGGTACAGTGGTGAGAGTTCACCGCATGGGGACTGAGGATAAAGATCAGGTTATGCATCCGCTCAATGCTCTGATCAATGTGGGTCTGGTAGTTAACCGCAAAGGGAATGTCCGCTTGATCAATCCAGACGCTGTAACCTAGGGCCGACAACTGCTGATACAGCCGTACCGCAAAGGCTTTACTATCGGGCCGCCCGTAGGAAATAAAGGCATCTTGCAGTAGCGTCATAGCTAAAACCTGTAGCGCATATCGAAATACACCCTCAGCCCCGAGGGGCGATCGCTAGCCAGTTCATTCAGGGCAATCAGCGGCACCCCAAAATCAGCTCGGGCGGTGAGGGTGTCCAGGGGATGCAGTTCAACCCCCAGACCAGTGCCCACCATCCAGTTTTGGCGAGTGGCTTGAAAGGCAGGATTAGTGGACCAAACATAGCCCACATCCAAAAATGGGCTGAGGGTCAGCAGTGGGGTGCCGTCATCCTCTCGAAACAGTGGATGCTGAGTTTCCAAGGATAATCGCAGCCCATTATCCCCAAACCGCCCATTTTGGGGATAGCCCCGCACCGACTGGGCTCCACCGATAAAAAATTGCTCTGACCCCAATAAACTATCGGGGGAAAGTTGAACACTGCCCTGCACCAGGAGCCGGTGGTCTGTGCCCAGCCGCTGCAAACGCTGCACCTGTCCTTGCCAGCTTAGAAATTGCCCATCTGGGACTGGCTCTGGCAGACGGGTAGCGCTAAATAACCCAGTGCCTAACCGCAGTTGGGACTGCACTCCCCAGATGCCGTTGGGGTCCCGCCGCAGGTAGTCCTGCCCAAAGCTGAACACACTGGTCACCGTGGGGGGCCTAATAAATCCCAACAGCAATGTCGAGCCACTGCGATAGCGAAACCCAGCCGATAGGGCCAGTTCCTCTTGCAGGGTGCGGATCAGAGGCTGGCGGTACTGCAGCTCGTAACTGTCGGTGGAGCCCCTCAGCTCCAGGGCAAAGGTGAGTTCGTCGGGGTCAGTGATCCGGAAACGATTGGGGGCAGCCCGCAGCAGCAGCGTCCCATTCATCGGGTTCAGGGGCAACTGGTAGTTGAGTTCGTAGGCGGTGGAGCCACCCGTGGTGGTTCGGTAAGCCGCCGCCAGTAGCCGATCCCCTGGTGCGACCAGGGTGCGGTATTGCAGGGTAGCTCCGCTGCGAAATTCTCCTACACTACGCTGGGAGAGGGTATCGAGGCTGAGGCTGCCGCTGAAGGGGGAGGCTTCGGTCACCCGCACAATCAGCAGACTGCTGTCGGCGGTTTGGCCCTGGCGCAGGCTGGCTTCCACATTCTCAAACAGGGGGTCGCGCTCTAGCAGTTGCAGTTGCGCTTCCAGACGGTTTTGGTTGATGGGTCGGGTACCTGCCAGGGCAATACGCCGTTGGACATAGCTCACCAGGCGATCGCTACCCTCCACTTGAATTGCCTCTAACCCCCCTTCTATCACGTGAAGTCTGAGCACCCCGTCTTGTAAGTCTTGGGGGGGCACCACCGCATTGGAGGTTAGGTAACCGGCATTCAGATACAACTGGGTGACGGCATCTGCGATCCTTTGCAGTTCAGCCAAGGTTAGGGTTTGTCCCTCAAACGGCTGCACCACCGATCGCAGCTCTGCCGGACTAAATACCGTACTGTTATCGACGACGATGGCTTGGATGGCGATCGCGGCCTGGGGCTCCCCAGCCTCTGCCACCCCCTCAGCTTCTATCACCGACCCAGTCGGATCACCAACGGCAGGCTCTAACCCATCAGCTGCCCAAGCCCAGCCCATTGCTCCCCAAGCAGAGCCAAGGGTAGCCAACACCACAACGCCCCAGTAGTATGCCCCCACGACGATAAGCTCCCTGAATGGATTGGCT
>SLIY01000266.1 GCA_007135385.1 Leptolyngbyaceae cyanobacterium CSSed165cm_216 | reverse complement strand
TTAATTCACCCGCAGGCGGATGTCGTTCCCGTGGGGGTCTAACCGCTTCTCCCCAAGGGAGAAGTACCAAGGCGACTTCTGTAAAAGAGTTTCCCATTGACCCAGATTGAGCCATTCATAAGTCAAGCCATTGCATAATTCAGGAGTGATGCATGAGCCCTTCAGATACTAATAACCAACAGTCCATCAATAAACCCGCTGCAACGCTCAGTGTGTTTCAGCGCTATCTCACCCTGTGGGTGCTGATCTGTATTGTGGTGGGAATTGCCATCGGGCGGTTGCTACCAGGGGTAGCCGTAGCGCTAGATGCCATGAGCATTTACCAGGTGTCGATGCCGATCGCCATCTGCCTGTTTTTCATGATGTACCCGATCATGGTGAAAATCGACTTCACCCAGATTGATCGAGCCTTTCGCGCTCCCAAGCCCGTGGCCCTGACGATGGTGGTCAACTGGTTGATCAAGCCCTTCACCATGCTGCTGTTTGCCCAATTTTTCCTGGGCTATTTGTTTCGGCCTTTAATCACTGGCACTGAGCTGATTCGGGGGCAAGAGATTGCGATCGCAGATTCCTATATTGCCGGGGCGATTCTGCTGGGCATTGCCCCCTGTACGGCGATGGTGCTGATGTGGGGCTATCTCTCCTTTGGCAACCAGGGGTTGACACTGGTGATGGTAGCTGTGAATTCGTTGGTCATGCTGTTTATCTACGCCCCCCTGGGCCGCTGGTTGCTGTCGGCCAGCGATCTTACGGTACCCTGGGCCACGATTGTGCTGTCGGTGCTGATTTATGTAGGGCTACCGCTGTTGTGCGGGGTCTACAGCCGCCACTGGATTTTGAAACACAAGGGGCAGGAGTGGTTTGACAGCCAATTTTTGAAGTACCTCGACCCGGTGGCGATTTCGGCCCTGCTGATTACCCTGGTGCTGCTGTTTGCCTTTAAGGGCGAGCTGATCGTCAACAACCCGCTGCACATTGTGCTGATTGCGGTACCGCTGTTTATTCAAACCAACTTCATTTTCTTGATTGGCTACGTGGCGGCCCAAAAACTCAAGCTGTCCTATGAAGATGCGGCCCCGGCGGCCATGATTGGGGCCAGTAACCACTTCGAGGTAGCGATCGCCACCGCCGTTACCCTGTTCGGACTCAATTCTGGTGCGGCCCTGGCCACAGTAGTCGGGGTGCTGATTGAAGTGCCGGTGATGCTGATGCTGGTGGAAATTTGTAAACGCACCGCCTTTTGGTTTCCCCGCGAACCCGAGAAAGCCAGCCTGCGCGACCCCCGCTGCCAAATTTTGAGCTAACCACTGAACTTAAACGGTACGGGCAAGAGGACAATTCAGAGTGAGTTTGGCGAAGCGGAGATCGGCATTCCCCGAGACCGAAACGGGGCCTTTGAACCCCAGTTCATCCAGCCAGGCCAGACCCGCTTTACCGGCTTTGACGGCAAGATTCTATCGCTGTACGCCCGAGGGATGACCACCCGCTCCCATGCCTTGGTCCCGGCCGGGACCAAGGCATGGGAGGGTAGAACCGGAGGCTCGATGCGGTGTACCCCATCGTGTATTTCGATGCGGGAACCCAACGGGGATAGGACGAGGATGCTGAGGATACGTTAACTTAAGTAAAGGGACGCCTTTGGTCTGCCCAGGGCGATCGCCCCCATTTGTTCCATAGACTTGTGGGAATTTATCGATGAAACGACGCAGGTTACTGGAAGCCGGTACTGCCGTAATTGGCAGCGCCTGGGTGTTCAGCACCCTCACCAATCAGACTGACCCTAGTGAACAAGAGATTATGGCCACCACCAACGAGCAATTTACCGTCAACAAAACCGAACAAGAATGGCGGGAAGCGTTAACCCCAGAGCAGTTTCGGGTGCTGCGCCAACACGGCACCGAGCGAGCTGGCACCAGTCCCCTCGACAAAGTTTATGAAGCCGGGGTTTACAAGTGCGCCGGCTGCGGTACCCCGCTATTTACCGCCGACACCAAGTTCAATAGCGGTACCGGCTGGCCCAGCTTTTACGCTCCGATCGAAGGGGCGATCGCAACTAAAACCGATCGAACCTTCTTTATGACCCGCACCGAAGTGCACTGCGCCACCTGTGGCGGTCACCTGGGCCATGTTTTCCCCGATGGTCCCAAACCAACTGGTCAGCGTTACTGCATGAACGGGGTGGCCCTAGAGTTTGTCCCCGCCGAAGCTTAGGGTATCAGGTGTCGGGTGTCGGGTGTCGGGTTTAAAGCTTGACCTAAAACCTGACACCTGACACCCATCGCTAATACCCATAGCTCCAGCGAGCCCGGTAGCCCCGCACATCAATGTGGGTAAACGCCGAGGAACTGGCTAGGCCACCTCGGCTGCCCCACCAGGGGTTGAGGCGAGCATAAACGTCGAAGTTGCTGATCCCAGGGATCACAAAGTCAATGGCATCTCCCGTCAGGTGGCGCGATCGCGAGGCACCACCCACGGCTCGATTAGTCGCGGGGTCACGGTACCAGGAATTGATCCGAATTGGCCGATTACCGTACATGCGGCGAATTTCCTGCATCACCTCTGCCACTTTAAGAATGTTGTAAATCACATTGGCATTAGCTGGTCGTCGATAACGACCGTTGTTGCGATTTACATGCAAAGCCTCTGCCCAGGTAAAATTGAGCCCAGTTTTAATTGGATTGTTAGAAAAGTAAGTACCCGTAAACCCAGGGAAGGTTAAAGCCACACCCCGATCAATCGGAGTCGCGGCCTGACTGACGGTCGCTGGTGCGGCTGGGGTGCTGTCCTCAGGTCGGTTGCCAATTTCAGTGCCAGAGATTTGGATATCGGGCACAAAAGCGTACCAAGTGGTTAGGTTTTTAGGCCCTAAAAATGCTCCTTGTAACGCCACCCGAACGTGGTTTTTTTCAGGCTGCGCATAGGAGTTAAGCAGAAAAACTGTCCCTTTTTTGACTAGAACCTTATCAGTATCTGGCAGCTGACTCGATTGGACCGGTTCAACCTTAAAGATCGTGTCTCCTACCACCTCTAATGTTTGACGGTTCCCATCGACCTTAACGTCAGGGTTAAAGACATACCAGTTCCGCTTCTGGTCCTCCCCTAGGGTGGCGTCGGCCAGTTCGACTTCTAGATGATCGCCAGCAGCAGGGGTGAAGGATAGCAACGTATGCTGGGTGCCGTTTTTCACCGGCACTTTCTGGTTATCCGCTAGCTGCGACGACATCTTCGGCTCAGCCTTGAACAGGGTATCAGTAACAGTGGTCAACTTGACCCCGGTCAAGACTTCAATGTCAGGGGCAAAGACAAACCAACTACGATTGGTTTTGTCACCCAGGGTGGCATTTAAAAGTTCGATTCGCCAGTGGTTTTTGCCCACATCAACGTAATACTGAATGTCCATGACCGTGCCATTGGTCACCAGCACTTTTTCCGCATCACTCAGTTGGTCAGATAGCTTGGGCTGAAGTTTAAAGTAAGTTGTGGTTGCAACCTTAACCTTTAGCCCTTCCCGTTCGTCGGCATGCTCCTCACGGTCACCAGCAGGGGGCTCCCGATCCTCCTGGTGATCGGTAGGAGCAACCACAGGAGCGGCCTCTTCTCGCTTGGTTTCTGGTGGCGCTGACCCTGAACTTCCGCCAAACCGCTGTGGTTCGGGTGCTTCGAGCCCCACTGAGACCGTCATGGCCCTAGGAAAATCGGAACGTATGAACCACTGACGCATCCCTTCTACATTCAGCACCTGCTCTTGGGGATTAGTGCTAGACGGTCGTTTTTGAATACGGGAAATCCAGTTGTTACCCCGCATTAAGTAGAAGGCTTCGTCTGTTTCCTTAACCCAGGTGCCCATGGCTATCCCTCACGTTGGCGAATGAACGAGCGACCCAGTTGCTCCAGAAAAGCCGCCCTAGCTATGAATATAGAATCGAATCGTTAATATGACGCAGGTTTGTTGGTTTTATCGCAAAATTTGTAGCACTTGTGTCGCTTAGCAGACGAAGGACAACCGTTACGGAGGGTGCCAGGGGTCAGGGGTCAGGAATGGTTGCCCGACTTATGCCACAGAGTACAAACTTCCTTCGATAGCAGTCGAGCAATGTGGCTTGTTCCCAGTCTTCCCGGTGGAAGAGTGAGCTACTGCACCGCAGTCGATCTGGCCACCAAAACCTGCAAGTCTCCCCGCCCCAATTCTAAAAATCCTAGGGCTGCCAGGTCATCCCGCGAGGTCTGCCCCAGATGCTGCCAACTGCGGTAGATAAACGGCACCGCTCGACTGCCAATCAGTAAGGCAATTCCCAAGCTGATCGCCCCATCCACCCATCCACAGTGAAAAATAGCCACGGCCAATGCGCCGATAATCACCCCAATCGAGCTGATCAAGTCTGCCAGGGTATGCAAAAAAGCCCCATGCAGATTAATGTCGCTTTGCTGGTCGGCATGGAGCAACCAGACCCCTAGCCCATTCACCCCTAGCCCCAGCAGGGCTGTGATGACCATGGGCTGGCTAACCAAGGTCATAGGTGGAGCTGTCAGGTGGTGCCAGGCTTCCCAGGCCAGCAGCACCGCAATCAGTAGCAGAATTACTCCGTTGACCAAGGCGGCCAGCCGATCATAGCGACCCCAGCGACGACCTCGACGCAGCAGGGATAATCGAGTTAGCCAACTACCGCTTAGGGCCAAGGCGATCGCCCCAGCATCGGTCAACATATGGCCAGCGTCAGATTGTAGGGCCAGACTATGACTGTGGTGCCCCACCAGCCACTCCACCAGGGCAAACCCTAGCACTAGGGCTAAAAATAACCCCAATCGTTGCCGGCTCCGGGAATTCAGCACCGGGCTGCACAGGGGAGAGGGGCAAGAACTGAGCGGAGAAACCATAAATTCAAGGAATAAGACAGATTCGGACTTAGAGTACTTGGTATTTTGGCATGGTTTTTAGCGGATGCACGCCTGAATAGACAGTTTGCGGATAGGCTGGTACAGAAAGTCAGAAGTAAGAAGGCAGAAGGATGAAGCACCTTGCATTGGCCTTAATGTACCCAAGTTTTGCTAAAACCTTACTCAAGCCCTAAGGGTGTCGGGGTATGGTTCCCCTGAAGCTATTACTGATCCGCCATGGCCAGTCCCAGGGTAATGTAGATGGACGCCTGGAAGGGTGGCACTCAACCCCCCTGACCACCCTGGGGCAACAGCAGGCTCTAGCTCTGGGGCAGCGGCTAGCCAAAACAGACTGGGATCCTACTCACATTTATTGCAGCCCGTTGCTGCGGGCGACGGCGACCCTGGCCAGCATGCTGGCTGGTTTCACTGGTCAGTCGCAGGCGATGCCGGTTTCTTTACCCAACCGCATTCCTCTGCGCCAGGGCTTTGTACCTATCCAGCTGCGAGAAGACCTGAAAGAGCTCAATCAGGGCATCTTTAATGGCCTCACTTGGGCTGAAGCCCAAACCATAGCCCCCGACCTTTGCCATCACCTGGAAACCAATCTGGACTGGCACCCCATTCCCCAGGCAGAAACCCCAGCGCAGGGGTACAGGCGAGCCCAACACTTTGTTGACCACCTGCTCGGCCAACATCGCAACGGCGATCGCGTTTGGGTGATCAGCCACCATGGCCTTCTACAGCAGATACTGGCCTGCCTGATGGGCTGCGATCGCCCCTGGGGGTTAGCCATCGGCCACACGGCGCTGTTTGAGTTCTGGCTGGACCGTGACCGTTGGCACGATCCAGGCCCCAACCGGTTTAACACGGCCCTATGGCAAATTAAACGCTGGAATCACAGCGATCATCTTGCCTAGGGAACCTGGACCTGGGTTTCCAGAATATAGGCATCAGTGAGCTGGGGAGTGCCGTCGACGGTAGCTGGCTCTAAGTACAGGCGATAACGTACCACACAGCCCACCACATCATCTAGGGCTGGGTTACCGCTACTTTGCACCACCGTAGTGTGTGAGATTCGACCGCTGGTCTCCACTCGAATCCGCAACTTCACTGTTCCCTGGGACGCCGCTCCCAATCGACTTAAATCGGCGGCATTACATTCAGTGGGTAAGGGCTCTAGGGCAATCACGCCGCTACCTCCCAGCCGAGGGGCCGCATCGGGAAAATCTCGTCCTGCTTCATCTCGATCAATGCCAATGGGCTGTACTTGTCCCCCGGTTTCGCTGGCCCCACCACCAGGGGCAGACGGCTGGGGCGGAGTCGGGGACGGCGTTGTTGGCGGAGACGAGACCGGAGGGGATGAGACCGACGGCGGTGAGTCCACCGGAGGACGGGGGGCAGGTGCCTCTGATGCGACCCCTGTAGAAGGTGCCGGAGAAGGCTCAGGAGCGGGCGCCACCGGAGCCGGAGTCCTAGGGGGGGAGGAGACTGGTGGCGGTGACGCCACTGGAGGACGGGGGGCCACCTCTGGTGCTGGGGTGGCAGGGGGGGGCGCCACCGGAGCCGGGGTCGGAGCCGCAGGGGAAGAGGAGGCCGGTGGCGATGGGGCGATTGACGGTGGGGATGCCACCTCTGGTGGCGGGTCCACAGGATTTGGCGGGGCGGGGTCTGCGGCAGACTCAGGGGGCGGGGTCACCGCCGGTGCTGATTCGGTACCTGGTGTATCCCTGGGAGCCGGAACTGAAGGTACAGGATCCACCTCCCCTGAATAGGCTGCCGGTTCTGAATCAGGGGCCAGGGTTAATAGCTGGATGGGGGACGAGGTTGCCAGCTCATCGACTGCGGATCGCGTTTCCAACACCGGCCGTAGTAAAGCCAGGGCTGTGCCATGGACCAACAGAGAGGCGATCGCCGCCAGGGGCCAAAGCAGTTTGGGATCGCGGTACTGGCTAACGGTGGTCAGAAAGGAAATGTGCATACCCTGGTGCAGAAAGACAGAAGGCAGAAGGCAGAAGGCAGAAGGCAGAAGGCAGCTTCCCACTAACCCCGCTGGGGTGAGCAGAAGGTGGAAGAAACAAAACTGTTTCCAGTTTGGCGACAATCAAGGTGTTTTGGCATCGATTAGGTTTTGTTTCTTAGGAGAAGGCAGAAAGGCAGAAGGCAGAAGCATGCCCTGTTCGCGCAGCGGCCCTAGACGGTGTCCTGAGCTTGTCGAAGGAAGGCCAACTTGTCGAAGGGGCAGAAGGCAATAGAGTTATGCTTGTGTACAGTAGGCAGTAAGGGAATCCCGCTCTAAGCAAAGGTTGACGCTGACGGGAAATAGGGGGTTATTTCTGCCTCTGAGTACTAGATTACCCCTTGCTGCTTAACTGATAGCGAGCATCCGGCGACATAAGTCAGCGAATCAGTCCTGACACCTGACACCAAAAAAAATAAATTGCTAAGCAGACGTGGGCAGAATCAACCCCAGAACTGGGCACAACTCTTAGCAGACAGGGTATAGTCTTTTCAAGGACATGTATCGTGCTGACTGATGGCTGCTTTCGAACCCCGTCTATCCTTTCCATTGGCAGCCGATTCCCCTGGCGCCAGCCTGGCTACCGCACCTAGCTCGCATCCCTTGATCCGGCCTGCTTCGCCGCAGGATGTGACGCAGCTGACTCACTTGCTAGCCACTAGCTTTTATGCTGACTGTGGCTGGAAGCGATTAGTCTTTCCGGTACTAAAGCTTGGCATTCAGGAGGATCTGAAGCAGCGGTTGACCTACACCAAGCCTAACTATGCTTGCTTGGCGGCCTATAGTGCCGCCGAGGGAATAGTCGCTGGCACTGTAGAGATCTCCCAGCGGCAGTCTTGGCCGTGGCAAGGATTGCCCAGCTCCTATGGGTATCTGTCTAACTTAGCTGTGGATCGCACCTTTCGCCGCCAGGGCATTGCCAAAGCCATGCTGGCCCACTGCGAGCGCCTTGCTCAGCAGTGGTCAGTAGCAGACTTGTATCTGCATGTGATGGAAGATAACCTGCAAGCCCGTCGTCTCTACCAATTGGCCGGGTTTCGCTTGTGTCGGGTTGAAGAAAGCCCAGCAACTTGGTTCGGGCTTCAGGCCCGCCGGATGTTGTTGCATAAGGCGATCGCCCTGGAATCTGTTATTGCTCCATAACAAATTCGAAAAAATTTCCTGAAAATCAGCAGACTTTATGAAAACCTTAAAGTCACAGCGAGTAAATTCATTCGTTCTTTAGCATGTCCTCAAGCTTTCGCGGGAAAGTTTAAGAACCTACTGTTCTAAAATAGAGATTCAAAAGACCCTCTAAATTTAGCTTAGAGCCCTATATAAACCAACTCCAAGTCCAGACCTGGAGTTCTGCCTGTGGGAAAACTCCAGATCCTGAGCTTGGCTGGGTATAAAACTCTAATGTTGACAGGACGGTGATGAACCAATGTTGTGATTGTGAATGAGCAGGGATGAGCCCATATTTTGAGCAAAACTTGGTAGGCCAGTGGTATGGCAGTTCCCTAATCCCCCATGGCAGCTATTCAGCTCGTCCAGGCTATCCTAACTATCCTCACCATGGTATTTCCCTGGAACCCTCTCTGCTGTCTGGGGGAGCTTCAGGTCTTGATGATGATGATATTCTAGGCAAGATTCGGGGCAGTGAACTGTGGGTGGTCAACAGTCGCCGCCGGAATGGCCTGATTATTCACAAAGAGTTTTATACCGAATTTGCCGGTCCTGGTGCGGCCATTGGGGGTGGCCTCGATCAGGACTGTCGTGCGGTAATTCCCTTAGGAAATCTGTCGTTGATTTCGCCTAGTTCGGCCGAAGAACAACAAAAGGCCCTGAGAATTCGACTGCAGTGGATACGCTTGACCCAAAATTTCACAGATAAGCCAGTGCCCATCGACCGAGCCCGCATGATCTTAGAACAGTTCAAAAGTTACTTTGACCAGGCCATTGTTGATCAGGTCCCCGATGAGGCTTTTGCCCTGCTGGTTGGCGTGTTGCCTTATACCGTTCGTCGCGCTAGAGCTCTGGTGTAAAGACCGTAGTCAACTAGACCCGAACGCCAGCACTAGACCATTGGCACAGAAACTTGACGCTGCACTGGGGTCTTGACCTCAGTGATGACGAGTTTTGGAGACTTCCAGCTAGAACTTAGGCATCTGTAACGGCGTTCTAGGGGTTTGGGACTTGACTTAAATGGGCCAGCGTACGTTGGTTTTCGGCTGGGCTGCCCACCGTAATCCTGAGACCACCGCCAGTGTGACGAATTAACGTACCCTGGACTTTCAGCTTCTGGAAATAGTGGGCTAGAGCCGCCTCCATGGGGATCTGGGACGGATGGGGGCGAGCGTAGATAAAGTTGGCCACACTCGGCCATACCCGCAGAGCCGTCTGCTGCGTGATGCCCTGCATTAACTTGCCTCGCTGGGCCTGGATTTCGGGAATCACCGCCAGCAGTTCCTGGCGGTGAGCCAGCGCTAGGGAAGCGGCGGCCTGGGTAGTGCTGGGCAAGTTGTAGGGCAACCGTACTTTTTCTAGGGCCGCAATTAACTCCGGGTTGGCCACAGCATAGCCAACCCGATAGGCGGCGAGGCGAAAGGCTTTTGAAAAGGTGCGCAGTACCACCCAGTTGGGGCGACTTAGCACATCAGCCACGGTGGTTTGCTGGCTGAACTCGAAATAAGCTTCGTCCACCACCACCACAATGTGGTCGGGCAGTTGCCGTAGCCAAACCAACTCGGCCTCAGTCAGGCCATTACCAGTGGGGGAATTGGGGTGCACCATAAACACCACCCGCACTGGCGTTCCTTGGGGACGCTCAATCGCCTGCTGGGCCGCTTCCAAATCTGTGGCAAAGCTGCCATCGTGCCGCCCCACGGAGACCACTGGGATGCCCAGGGTATGGGCTAAGATGCCGTACATGGAAAAGGTAGGGTTGGCGACCAGTATTGCCCCTTCACCGCCAATACAGGTGGCAATCAATAAGGAGCGAATCAATTCATCAGAGCCATTGCCTACAGAAATATGATCGGCGGTTAACCCATCGGCAATGGCTTCACTGACATAGGCGGCGATCGCGTCCTTTAGTGCCCCATGACCACCGTCAGGGTAACGGTTAGCCGCAATATCCTGCTGATCCATCCAGGCCAGTTTCTCCTTTAGAGCCTGGGGTAAATCGTAAGGGCACTCGTTGGTGTCCAGATGATCTAAATGAGCTGGGGTGACCGCATCAGCGGCCCCAGGGTGAGGGGTATAGGCCGCCAGTTGAACCACATCAGACCGCAGGAAAGGCAAGGGCATGGGGTTAGGGGGTTAGGGATTGACTTGATTATTATTGCAGAGCAGGGAGGGGGGAGGGGGGAGGTAAAGAGATGGAGCGGCTCTCCATAGGGGAGAGGTGAGGAAGTCTACCCCTGGGGAAAGTCGGCAACCCCGTTACAATAGTTTACGGGAATGTAATTTGGTTTAATGACTGTGACTGCCCGTCTGCCCCTAACCTCCTCTGAGCGTGCTATGGCTGCTAATTTGACCCAAGATTCGGCTCAGCCCTTCGACCATGCCGTAGATACCGCTGCGATTACGGTGACGGGGGAGGTGGTGACAGAGCCAGCGACCGCGTCTGCTAATGCCTCTGTCAGTGCTTCGGTGACCCAGGCCACGACGGGATGGCCCCAAAAACCCCAAGACCCCTTTGAAGATGTTGCCTACGACCCAGAGGCGATCGCGGCCTACTACGGTCGGCGTCCCTTCCAGGTGGTTACCCGGTTTATGGCCATTTTGCTGCCCTTGATCAGTTTCTATGTGCGGCTGTGGCTAGACCGGCGACGGGGTAAAAGTGCCCAGAACGAGCAACTGCGCGCAGTGCAACTGCGAGAAATGCTGACCAATCTGGGGCCAGCCTATATCAAAATTGGTCAGGCCCTGTCGACCCGACCAGATCTAGTGCCTCCTTTATTTTTAGACGAACTGACCCAACTGCAAGATCAGCTTCCCCCCTTCGCCAACGACATTGCCTTTCGCTTCATTGAAGAAGAGTTGGGAGCCCCCCCCCACCAGGTTTATGCCGAGTTATCGGCCGATCCGGTAGCTGCCGCTTCCCTGGGGCAGGTCTATAAGGGAAAACTTAAAACCGGTGAAGCGGTTGCGGTTAAAGTGCAACGGCCTGGCCTAGCCAAACGCATTACCCTCGATCTATTTATTCTGCGCCGGTTAGCCAAGTTCGCCACTTACCGCATCGACCAAATTCGCAGCGATCTGGTCGCGATTATGGATGAATTTGGCGAGCGCATCTTTGAAGAGATGGACTACACCCACGAGGGGCACAACGCGCAACGCTTTGCGGAACTCTATAGCCACATTCCAGATATTTATGTGCCCCATATTTATCCCCAGTACACGGCTCGCCGAGTACTGACCATGGAGTGGATTGAGGGCACTAAGCTAACCAACATTGACTCCCTTAACCGCCAAGGTATTAACGCTACCCACCTGATTGATGTGGGGGTGCAGTGTTCCCTGCGTCAGCTGTTAGAGCATGGCTTTTTTCACGCCGACCCCCACCCCGGTAACCTTTTGGCCATGGCCGATGGCAAGTTGGCTTATCTAGACTTTGGCATGATGAGTGAGGTCAAACCCTACCAGCGCTACGGTTTGATTGAAGCGGTGGTGCATATGGTGAATCGCGACTTTGAGGGGCTGGCCAATGACTATGTCAAGCTTGAGTTTCTCACCCCGGATACTGATCTCAGCCCGATTATCCCAGCTCTGGCAGAGGTATTCAACAATGCCCTAGGGGCTAGCGTGGCGGAATTAAACTTCAAAAGCATCACGGACGAATTTTCGGCCTTGATGTATGAGTATCCCTTCCGGGTACCCGCCTACTATGCCCTGATCATTCGTTCCCTGGTGACCCTAGAGGGCATCGCCATCAATGTCGATCCCGAGTTCAAGGTGCTGAGCAAAGCCTATCCCTATGTGGCTAAGCGCCTACTCACCGATTCCTCTCCCCAACTGCGGTCGTCCCTACAGGATTTGTTGTTTAAGGACGGCAGCTTTCGTTGGAACCGACTAGAAAACCTGCTGCGCAACGCCAAGGACAGCGATGACTACGATATGGACCAGGTGCTAGACCAAACCCTGGAATTTTTATTTTCGGAACGGGGGTCGTTTTTACGCGATCGCATCGTCACCGAACTGGTCAATGGCTTAGACCACTTGGGGCAAACCACCTTGCAAAATCTAACCATGTCGGTACAGCGGCGTTTGGGGTTAAAGCCTGCCACTCCAGCGGCTAGCACCTCGGCCACCGGTAGTGACGACCTGGCGCACTTCATGCGGATCTTGGATATTCTCAAAGACACCCAGGGGTTTGACCCCACCCAGGTGGCGACTCGCATTCCGGCCATTTTGTTCAAATCTGAAACCCAAGCCATGGGGCAGCAGGTGATGTCGGGGTTAGCCCAACGGGGCCTGGCCCGGCTAATTCGCAATCTATTGATTGCCGAAGAAGCCCCTAACCTAAATGGTGGCAGCCCCCAGTTGACCCCGGCCCGGTCTAAAGCTATGACTTGAATCGTGGTCTAACCCCACCAATATCGAGCCAGGGATGGGCAGCCGCCGCTATACAATGAGAAGCGCCAGGTCGCCAATCAGCCTCAGGGGTTGGGCTAATCCGGCTCTCGATGGCCTCGGGTGGGCAGACAGCGGCTGGCAGCAAACGGTTGGGAGAAAACGCCTTGTATCAGTGTCCCAAAGAAGGCAATGTAGACCTTCAAGATAGCCAGTTGGCCGTGGGGTTAGCCACTAAAGCTTGCCCCAGTTGTGGTGGCAATTGGATTCCGCCAGAAGCCTATGTGACCTGGCAACAGCCGCAGATTGACCCGGATCAACCCATCCAAGTGTCAATGTTGCCCCTGTCCTTGCAGACGCCGTTTCAACCGGCTCCCCTCGATAACCGAGCCGCCCTTTGCCCCGACTGTCGCAGCTATTTAGTGCGGGGGCGAATCACGATTCAGCAGGGGGCATTTTATGTAGAGCGCTGCCCTAACTGTAAAGGGATCTGGTGCGATGCCGGGGAGTGGGAAATTTTACAGCAGCTGGGGATAGATACCCATATTGACTATATCTTTTCTGCCGATTGGCAGGCCCAGGTGCGGGAGCTAGAACACAGGGAACGGGAAAAACAAGCCACCCTCGACAAGTTGGGACCCGAGATTGCCCACCGCATCTTCGAATTGGCCGATCTGCTGGAGCAGCACCCCAAGGGTGATTTTGGGGTCGCTTATTTAATGCGTCGATTTGAGCAATAGACGATGGCCGCCCCCTTGAATACAGTCGCGCCGCTGCTGGCGGTAGAAAACTTTTCAGTCCTCTATACCGGTCAAGCTATGCCGGCAGTAAAGCAGGTGTCCCTAACCCTAGAGCCCGGCGTAAAACTGGGTCTAGTGGGGGAGTCGGGCTGCGGCAAATCAACCCTAGGTCGGGCGATGTTGCGGCTGCTGCCGCCGCAAACCACCCTACAGGGCCGGGTGTGGTTTAACGGTGCGTCAGTGCTCGACTTTAGTCCCCAACGGCTGCGACAGTTTCGAGGGGAGGCGGTGGCCCTGGTCTTTCAAGACCCCATGACCCGGCTGAATCCGCTGATGACCATCGGGGAGCACTGCATTGAGACCCTACGGGCCCACCGGCCTGGGCTGTCTCGGGCGGTGGCCAAGCAGCGGGCGGTGGCCGTGCTGGAAACGGTCAATATCCCTGCCAGTCGTCTGACGCAGTATCCCCACGAATTTAGCGGTGGCATGCGCCAGCGGGTGGCGATCGCCCTAGCGATGATTTTAGAGCCCCAGCTGATTGTGGCGGATGAGCCCACCACCAGCCTGGATGTGACGGTGTCAGCCCAAATTTTAGATGAACTCACCCGCCTGTGCGACCAGTTGGGCACGACCCTGGTGCTGATCTCCCATGACCTGTCATTGGTCGCCGAATACTGCGATCGTGTCGCCGTGATGTACCAAGGGCAACTGGTTGAGACGGGGGCGGCCACCGCCGTATTACAGAACCCTGTGGATGCTTATACCCAAGCATTGGTGGAGTCGGCCCTACAAATGCAGCAGGCGGAGGGCGTTGCCTTTACGGGGCCAATGGACATCCCCCTCCTCCGACTCAGGGCTGTGACACAACACTACACCCTAGACACCAACCCTGTGGCTCGCTGGCTGGGGGGGCAGACCGCCAGCCTAATTAAAGCTGTCGATGGGGTAGACCTCGACATTTACCCCGGCGAGGTGGTGGGGCTGGTGGGAGAGTCTGGCTGCGGCAAAAGCACCTTATCCCGGACAATTTTGCAGTTGGTCAAGCCTACCACTGGCACGGTTGAATTTAACGGCACTGACCTGACCCGCCTGTCCCGGCAGCAGATGCGCCCCCTGCGGCGGCACTTGCAGTTGGTATTTCAAGACCCCCTCGCCTGCCTTAACCCAATGATGACGGTGGGCAAAAGTATTGCCGACCCCCTACTGATTCACGGTCTAGCTACTGTCATCGAGGCCGAGAAGCAAGCCCATGCCATGCTGGCCCGGGTCAGTCTCACCCCCAGTCAGGACTTTTTCCATCGCTTTCCTCGGGACTTGTCGGGGGGGCAGCAGCAGCGGGTGGCGATCGCTCGGGCGTTGATTACCACCCCGCAGTTAGTGATCTGCGATGAGCCCGTCAGCATGTTGGATGCCACGGTGCAAACCCAGGTGCTAGAACTCATGCTGGCCCTCAAACAAGAATTTGACCTGACCTACCTATTTATTACCCACGATTTATGGGTGGCCCGGTTTATGTGCGATCGCATTGCTGTGATGGAAAAGTGCAAAATTGTCGAACTGGCTGCCACCGAGACCTTGTTTGAGTCCCCCCAACACCCCTACACCCAGACATTGCTGCAGGCGGCACCGGTACTAGCCCAGTTCTCTTAGCCCTACAATTCGTAACGTCACATGATCAACACATGGACAACACATCGCTGTCGTAATCGCCCCATAGCCTATCCACCCAGGGCAAGAATAGTTAACATAGCGATCATTGCCTTGTCGTGAGCATGCCCTAGGGGTGTCACGGCTGATGATATAAGAGGACCCTGTATGAAACCCTCAACCCTTTTACGAGGCGTTTTGGCCGCAACTCTGGTGATTGGTGCCCCTGCGGCCGCGGTTGCCCAACAACCCGAGACCGCTCCCCAGCCTGAGATGGCTCCCCAGCCTACACCAGAACCTCAGGTGGAGGTGTCTCCTAGCCAGATAGATAGCTTCGTGAATGCTTACCAAGCTATCCAAATCATTCAGCAAGAGGTACAAGCTGATCTGGTGGCCGCAGTAGAAGCTGAAGGGCTGTCGGTGGATGACTACAACGCGATCGCCGAATCGCAGCAGTCCCCTGAAGCGGCCGCTGAAATCCCCGCCGAGCAATCTGAGCAGTTTGCCGCTGCCGTCGAGCAGGTATCGACTATCCGTGCCAGTGCTCGGGACGATATGGAAGCGGCCATTCAGGCTCAAGACCTAACCATAGAGGAATTTGAGCAAATTTTGACCCAGGCCCAGCAAGACCCCGCCTTGCAGCAAGAAATCAATCAGCGTTTGGGTGGGCAATAGCGATTTTGGTAACGCGACCATAGCCTTTAGCCACCGAAACTAACTCCTTACCCCCGGCCCCTGTCGGGGGTTTGTGTATGGCCAGCGGCCATGCCCCTAGGGTACTGCGCCACGCCAAAAACCCTGCTGGCCAACCCCTGGTCAGGGGTAAGGCGGTGACAGGCTTTGCTAACAGCGAGGAAGCCGCCGTGGGCTTAACCGAGGTGGTCCCGTTTTTGGTGGAAGATGCGCTCACCCAAAACGGCGGCAATTATACTAAGGCCGAAGACTGGCAGCCCCATGTCGCCTGTGATGGTAGCCTAATTACTGGACAAAACCCGGCCTCCTCGGCGGCGGTGGCCAAGGCCGTGCTGCAACACCTGGAGGCGAGCTGAATGTATTAGTCAGGTATATGACTGGTGTTTTAGTGGTTTCGGGTTTCAGGTATTAGCATCCCCTCCTGGGAGGGGCAGGGGTGGGTTATTCAGGTATTCTCTTTTCCATGGCCTATCGTTTTTTTCGTGACAGCACCGTTGACGCCGATGTTCAGCGCATTTTGAGCGAACAGCTCGAAAAAGCGATATATCAGCTCAGCGAAGCCTTTCCCATGGCTCCGGCGCGGGCTGTGCATAATGCCCGCAAACGCCTGAAGCGATCGCGGTCAGTGCTGCGGCTGGTGCGTAAGTCCATCGACAAAGACACCTACCAGCGAGAAAAGAACCTGCTGCGTGACCTGGGGCGAGTGTTGGCCCCGGCCCGCAATGTCGAAGCCTACCAAACCACCCTGGCCTCTCTGCTGGAGACCTACGACCTGACCCTAGATGCTGATGGCTTTACTGACCTGCAAACTAGCCTGGCCGACTTACAACAAGAGAGGCTGCATCGCCTGACTCAGCCAGACAATACTATTGCCGTTCTTGTTGGCGAGCTCAAGCAGAGTCGGACCCATCTCGCTCAACTTTCCTTAGACAAGACGGGCTGGGAGGCTCTGGCCAAGAATGCCAAGCGACTATACCGCCAGGGCCAAATCCGCTATCAAACCGCCTATGACACCGGTAGCGACGAGGCCTTCCACGAATGGCGCAAGCGGGTCAAAGACCTGTGGCACGATACCCGCCTGCTGCGGCAGCTATGGCCCCCAGTAATGAAAGCTTTTGACGCTGAAGCCCACCAACTGTCAAGGCTGTTGGGGGACCACAATGACTGTGCTGAACTCAAGCACTTTTTAGTCAACCCACCAGACGATGTGGTTATCAAGGATGTCCATACTCAGGTTTTGCTGCCAC
>SLIY01000281.1 GCA_007135385.1 Leptolyngbyaceae cyanobacterium CSSed165cm_216 | reverse complement strand
TGGATGTCGTCTAGGTTAGGGTTGAGCATGGTCTCCAGGGCGGAAATGTGATGGGTGCAAACGGAAACGGTACGGGGCAATACCGAAATCACACATCTCTTCAGCTTAGGACAAGAATGGGGTGTTGTTGGCAGATGTGCCGATGATTTTCACCGGCTCGGGCTGAAACAGGTGCTGGGGGTCGAGTCGCCAACTGGTCAGATCGGCAACGGTGCCTAGCTGCACCGAAAGAATGACATAGGAATAGACCGGCCAGGCCAGGGTGCGATCGCATGCTGACGGTACCGCTGGATGGTCCGGGTGAGAATGGTAAATGCCGATAATCTCTAGCTGCTGCTGCCGCGCGGATTTTTGTACCGCCAGCATCACGGCGGGGTCAATCCAGTAGCGATCGCGCTGCCCATGGCCCGCTTGGGCTTTACCGGTGGGGTCAGTATAGTCCAGCAGCGAGGGCTCCCAGGCATTGGCCACCGGGACAATATCCAGAACCTGGCGATCGTCGTCCTCCGGTTGGGAACGATCACAGCTCAACTCCCGCTGCCCCAGGATCAAGCCACAGCATTCCTGGGGATAGGCGGCTACTGCGGCCGCCGTCATGATGTCGCGATGATGTGAAGAAAGATAAATGGCCACGGCTCTATAGACAGCTTGATGCTCGCGTCCCTGGGTCTTATCCCCGAGTATAGGTGTTATCCACCTACCTTCGTTAGGCTGTGAGACACCATGAATACAGCAAATACAGCTTCTAGGAGTCTGGAATCATGGCCTCAGCATCAAGAGCCAATTCCCCATCGTCCGCACCGAGCGAGGACTAACTATCGCTGGCACTGGAATCACCCTATATGACGCGATGGACTATGTGATTGCCCAATATCCGCCCGTCGGGGTTTCGGTTTTTCTGGATTCAATTATTGCTGATTTAGGTCTATCTCGCTCACTGGTGTCGCTGCTGTATATGTTGGGCACTCTCACCGGCTCTTTGAGCCTAGCCTGGGTGGGGCGAGGGATCGATCGCTATGGGCCTCGACGGGCGGTAGTGGCGATCGCGCTGCCCCTGACCATTGCGATCGCCGCCCTAGGGTTGGAATTTCGGCAGGTCTCATCCTCAAGCGAGCACAGCAAAAAGCCGGAAGAGTAAATCTCTTCCGGCCCTAATGATGAGTTAGCAGTAGATGGGCTTAGCTAGCTGCGGCACCACTACGGCCATAGGTGGCCCAAAAGCTGGGATGCACCTTGCCTTGAATGTGGTTCCAGTACTTGGCTGCATCGATCGGCAGACCGGCTTCCGTTGCCAGACGGCCCAACATCGCTTGCTGGCGCTGCTTCACAGAACGATGACGATTCATCATCTGCATCCGCGCTTTGTCGTCGATGTTGACAGGAGTACTGGCCACAGCCGCAGTTGCGACCGGGGTGGGCTCTACGACCGCAGCATCTGCCACGGCAGGAGTACCCGATTGATAAGCCACGCCACGATAAACTAAGTCCACTGTGGGTTGTTGAACCGGAGCTTCCTTGACAGTACGGAACCGGATATCGACGCCACGGAACTTACCAACATCATCGGTTATGTTGGATTCCACTGTGGGGGGAGTATAGTCGTAGCTGACGCCGCGATAAGTGAGTTTCATAAGAGTCGCCTCCAAAAAGATCAAAGGTATGATCCAAGCATTGGGGCGCGTTCCTTCGGGGGATCAGTCCCTACTTCCGTCTCTCTCTGATCCAATTGAAGAAAAATGAGAGAGATGAACGTTTTTCCGATTACTTCTGTATAGTAAGCTACGGTTTGATCGATTGTCAAGGAGGAGACCCCATTGTTAGGGTTCTACATAATCT
The DNA here is from genome assembly GCA_007135385.1 of Leptolyngbyaceae cyanobacterium CSSed165cm_216. Lineage (GTDB taxonomy): Bacteria > Cyanobacteriota > Cyanobacteriia > Phormidesmidales > Phormidesmidaceae > Nodosilinea. The sequence goes on along the minus strand of SLIY01000281.1, from coordinate 2,905 downwards.
CGTAACCCTTGCACACTAAAGGTTTGGTCGACTAAGTGGAAATTCAGAGAAAATTTGCCATTTGTGGCCATCATGGCGCAACAGGGTCAAGGACGGGGTGATGAATTGGGCCGAGAAGGGCTGATCCTTCAGGGCCTCCCAAGCTTGACGGAAGGCCGCAGGCTTTAGATCGCGAAATCCCACGGTAATGTGAGGGGCAAAGGGGCGACGCTTGGCCACAGCATCCACAATGGCACAGTGGGTTTCCAGGTGATCCATCACGGCGGGTTGCAGCGTCATTAACGGCCCTTGACGCAGCACATTGATGTAAATCACCCGGGGTGGGAAAGCGCCATAGCCTGACAGCTGGATGGGCACAGGGGAATGCTGCTGAGCCAACGCCGCCAGCGGTTGCTCTAGCGTCTGGAGGCGATCTAAAGGCCAGGTAAACGGGGGCTGGAGCGTGATGTGAGGCGGCGAGTTGAGGGCGGCTTTGCTATGGAATTGTTGCCAAATGTCCTGTTTGATGGCGGTAATCTGCGCTTGCAAGTTCTGGGGTGGCAGCAGGGCGACAAAAAACCGGGCCGGATCAACTGGGGGGAAAGCCATAGGAGAGATTTAAACCAAATCCAAGTCCAGACCTGGACTTAGTATAAATCTTAAAAAACGAAAATCTTCTGGGAAGGCCCCTGGGGACAATGGCATGATTTCAACCATAGCAAATTGCTATAGCCTGTCCTGCTAAGCGAGTTTTGGTGCCCTATGCCCTGGTTTGTCAAAATAGAGAAAGGTGTTGTTGATAAGTCAGCGTTTGATCAACATGTTCCCGCCCATGTGGCCTATGTCAAAGGGTTGATTGATCGGGGCTACCAGGCCAAGAGCGGCTACTGGGCCGAATTGGGGGGTGGTATGCTATTGTTTCGGGCGGCATCTCTGGATGAAGCTAAAGCCATTGTGGCAGCCGACCCGTTGATTAAGCACCACTGTGTTGAGTACGAACTCCACGAATGGCGCGTAGTGGTGGAATAAGTGGTGGATAGGAGGAGAGCGTGTGGCCGATTCTAGCAACGGATATAAGGTAATCAGTGATAACCGCCAGGCCCGTCATCAGTACGAAATCTTAGAAACCTACGAAGCCGGCATCGAACTCCTGGGGTCAGAGGTGAAGTCCATTCGCCAAGGTAAGGTGAATTTGCGGGATGGCTATGCCCAAATTAAAAATGGCGAGCTATGGCTGCACAATGTGCATGTGTCTCCCCATTCCATGACCAATAAGGTCTACAACCACGAAGCTAAGCGCACCCGTAAGCTACTGCTGCACCGGGATGAAATTCGGAAGCTGATTGGCAAGGTGGAGCAAAAGGGATTAACCCTTGTACCGCTGAAGCTGTACCTGAAGCAGGGATGGATTAAGGTGACGATTGCCCTAGGCCGGGGTAAAAAGCTGCACGACAAGCGAGAAAGCCTGAAGCGCAAGCAAGAGAAGCGCGAGACGGAACGAGCCCTGAGTGGGCGGGGCTGAGGCAGGCAGTAGCTGGTACTGCCTTGCAGAAGTGTAACTACCCTGGCTGCAGGTAACAGGTTTTGGGTGCCGGGTATCAGGAATGATTGGCTAACGCAGCCGGTGGTTACTTAAATTTGCTGGCCATGTTGATCAGTCCTGCCATTTGGCCTAAATCCACCTGCCCAGACAAGACATTTTGGAGCATACAGCCCCCTTTGGCATTGGACCCCTTGACCAGGAACATGGCAATCAATGGAGTGATGTTGCGCACCATGGCGGGATCAACCCCGGCCCGTTGGGCGATCGCGCTGACCTGTTCTGTCTTCATTAACTGGTCTACCGCGCCAGTGGCTGCGACGTTTTGCAAGACCCCCATCAGGGCACTGGGATTGCCCTGACTTTGTTGCTGCAGCAAACTTTGGACACTGCTAGCGATGGTCGCGATTTTGTTGTTTTCTACGGGGGCGTTGTTCAAGCTCCCTAACAGTGAGCCCACAAGGCCACTGCTGGCTTCAGTGTCGGTACTGGCGATCGCCTGGTTAACCATACCCATTAAGTCCATGATGTCACCTATAGAGGTTTCCTCGAATAGGCTACGTCCTTTATGCTGGCAGAGCAAGGTAGACCTGGTGGTCACGACTGCACGCCGGTCTTGAGGACAATGCTCCCCGGTTCATACTCGTCCTGGTGACCCCAGCCAGAGAGCTGTATATGATAGGGGAATGAAAACGCTTACCCTGACACGCCCCGACGACTGGCACCTGCACCTGCGCGATGGCGCAGCACTTAGGGCTGTACTGCCTTACACGGTGCGCCAATTTGCCCGGGCCATCGTGATGCCAAATTTGAAGCCCCCCGTGCGTACCGTGGCCGAAGCGACGGCCTACCGCGATCGGATTTTGGCGGCAGTTCCGGCTGGCCAACCGTTTGAACCCTTGATGACCCTGTACCTGACGGATAATACAGACCCCGAGCAGATCAGGGCGGCGAAAGCAGCTCAGTTCGTCAAGGCTGTGAAGTACTACCCCGCTGGGGCCACCACCAATTCAGATTCAGGGGTAACTGATATCCGCAAGTGCGATCGCGTGTTTGAGGCCATGCAGCAGGTGGACATGCCGCTATTGCTGCATGGCGAAGTGACCGATGCTGACGTGGATATGTTTGACCGCGAGCAAGTGTTTATTGAGCAGCATTTGATTCCTCTAAAGCAACGGTTTCCTGACCTGCGGGTGGTGCTTGAGCACATCACCACCGCAGACGCGGTCCAGTTTGTACTCGAGACCGATCAGATCGCCGCTACGATCACCCCGCAACATCTCCTGTTTAGCCGGAACATTATGTTTCAAGGGGGCCTACGTCCCCATTACTATTGCCTGCCTATTTTGAAGCGGGAGACCCATCGCCAGGCCCTTTTAGAGGCCG
>SLIY01000253.1 GCA_007135385.1 Leptolyngbyaceae cyanobacterium CSSed165cm_216 | reverse complement strand
TGCGATCGACCCAACTGCGCACCTATACCGGGGAGTTAGTCGAAATTCCCAATGCGATTGTGTTCACCAATCCAGTGCGGGTGTTGACAGCGTTTCGCAGCCGCCGCACTGACCTGGATATTGGAGTGGATTACACCACCCCGCTACCCTTGGCTAAGCGCACGTTTTTGGATGTGATTAACCGAGCTGATGGCGTCCTCAGTCACCTAGAACCTGAGGTGGATGTGATTGGCTTTGGCGATAGCTCCATCGACTTTAAGGTGCGCTATTGGACTACGCCCCAAATGGCTGAGGTACGACGGATTCAGACAGAGGTGGCCATGGCCCTGAAAGCGGCCTGCGACGAAACCGGCATTACCATTCCCTACCCTATCCGCACCGTGCATATGTTCGACCAAGACCAGTTCAATGAAAGCAAACGACGCTCGTCCCCCTAAAAGCCCTTCAGCTAGAGCACATACAACCTGGGGGTAAGTTTGCGGTCTCTTCACCTGTTACTGACGGGTTTACGGTCTGAGCCCACGTAGATTGGGTAAGACAGTGAGGAGGCCATGGGGGTGAGGCAAATAGAGAGATGGTCTAGGGTGCTGGGGGCGGCAGTGGCTGGGCCTTTGTGGCTAACACCAGCCCTAGCTCAGACAGAACCAACGGTGGCCGATGCCCTGGTGAGACCACGCATGGGCGTTACCTATGACACCAATGGGGCGCTTCGGGATTTTGGTGGCCTGACTGGGTTTATTCCCCTTGGGCAAACGCCGGGCCAGGATCTGTGGTTCTTACAGGGGCAAGCCCGGCTGGATACTGCTGGCTTTTTGGGCAGTAACTTACAGTTGGGTTATCGCACTTTTGGGCCTGATCAACTCCGTTTAACCGGGGGCTATGTGGGGCTTGACATCCAGGACTATGGCGGCGGCAGTTTTTACCAACTAGCTGCCGGGGTAGAACAGATGTGGGCAGGGTGGGAATTGCGGGGGAATGCCTATTGGCCGGTGGGCGATCGCGCCTCTGCGACTACTTTGAGTGGTACGCCTTTTTTTCAAGGTAATCAGCTACTGCTGCCCACGACCCGGCAGGTGACCATGGCTGGCGGCGATGTCAGTGTGGGGGGTGCGATCGCCACCCTGGGAGACCTGGGTCCTCTGCATGCCTATGGCGGGGTGTACTACTACACCCCCCTAGATCAGGGAAGTTTTCTGGGCGGTCGAGCTTGGATGACCGCCAACCCAGCAGAGGGGTTAACCTTGCAGCTGGGCGTTCAGTATGATCAGCGGTTTGGTCCTAACCTGCTGCTGCAAACCAGCTTTAGCTGGGGTGGCGGTGGTGCTGGAGCCTCGGCCCCAGCACCGATCGCCCTGGGGCAGTCGATTCAACGCACGATGGGGATTGCCACCGCCGCCGATCGCCGGATTGAGACCGCCCTGAACCCTGACTCAAATCAGGTCTACCAGTTCTACCATGTGCACCCCGGTGGTGTGGCCCCAGGGGATGGGTCCGCCGCCGCTCCCTATCAATCTATTGACTTGGCTTTGGCGATGGCTGGTAGCGGCGATCGCATCTATGTACAGCCGGGTGCCTTGACCAGTGGATTTACCATTCCCTCCGGGGTACAAGTGCTTTCCTCTGGCCCAGTGCAACCCCTTCGCACTCAGTTGGGAACTGTGGCTTTACCGGGGTCTGGCAGCGGCAGTCGGCCCTATGTACCTGGAACAGTGGTGATGACCGACGACAGCCTGCTGTCAGGGTTTACTCTGGCCCCTGGCCCAGACCAGGACGGGATTCAGGCCAATGGGGTGCGATCGGTCACGGTGCAAAATAATCACATCCTGGCGGCCCGTAACGGCATCTTGCTGAACCAGGTGAGTGGGGATGTGGCGGTGCGGCGCAACTGGGTCCAATCGGCGGCCCAAAACGGCATTTTGCTGACTGTGACGGAGGCCACCACGGTGGAAACCGCTGACCTCAGCCATAACCAGATCGGCCTAGCCGCTGGCAATGGCCTGCTGGTGCGAGCCGCTGATAGTAGCCAAATCAACACCCTACAGCTGCGTCACAACCACATTGACCAAGCCCAGGAAAACGGACTGGGGGTCCTGGTCGACACCAATAGCCGTCTGGGTACCGTGGTCATCGATCAAACCCAGATCGCTCGGGCTGGAGCCAATGGGGTGCTGGTGGTGGCTGACGCGGGCAGCCGGATTAATCAAGCCCGGTTGGGGCAACTGGAGGTTGGCCGCACCGGTAGCAATGGGGTGCTGGTGCTGGCTAATGATGGCAGCACTGTGGGACCTGTGGGCCTTGATCGGATCACCGTGGCGGATAGTCAGAGTAATGGTGTGCTGATCTTGGCGAATGCGGGCAGTACCCTGGGGGAGGTTGCCGTTAGGGACACGGCTATTCAAGCTGCTGGGGCCAATGGGGTGTTCGTGGCCGGCCAAGCCGGGTCTAACCTGGCTGCGATCGCCCTGAATCACCTATCGGTAGTTCAGGCGGGGGCCAATGGCTTCCTGGTCAGTGCCGACCAAGGGTCCATCCTCCAGAGGGTGACCTTAGTTAGCCCTCGGGTGGGCCAGGCCTCAGAAAATGGGATTTTGCTGCTAGCTGACAACGGTAGTCAGGTGGGGGCCACTTGGCTGGAGGGGGGAATGATTCAAGCGGCGGCTCAAAATGGGGTGTTGCTGCTAGCTAATAATGGCAGCCGCCTGCCCACCCTGGCAGTCACCCGTACCCAGGTGGGAGATGCCAGGGACAGCAGCACGATCGCCGGTAACGGCCTGCTGATTCTCGCGGATCAGGGAAGTTGGATTGAAACCGCAAGCGTCACGGGCAACCAACTAGGTGGGGTCAGCGCCAGCGGTATTCAACTGCTAGCCGCTGGCCAAAGCCAGGTTGACATCGCTGAGATTCAGAATAATCAGCTGCAAACCATTGACGGTGAGGGCCTGTTGGTGATTGTCGACAGCCAAAGCCAAATCACCCAGGCCGTCCTAACCAATAACCAGCTACAAACTATCGGTGGGGTCGGGATTCAAGCGATCGCCGACGGAGAAGGCCAACTGTCAGCGGTTGACATCACTGCCAACCACATTCGCCAGACCACAGGCAGTGGCATTCAGGTGTTTGCCGCCAACCAAGGGCAGATTGATAACGCCCAAATTACCGCCAATACCCTGACGGCCATTGGCCAAGACGGCATCGTGGCGTTTGCGGAAACCGGCGGTCAGATGACCACAGCCAGCTTTGACCGCAATCAAGTCAGCCTAGCAGCCCAGGACGGCCTGCGGCTATTTGCCACCAACGGCGGTATGGTCGAGCAAGGCCAGATCACGAATAATCAAACCCAGCAGGTGGGCAACACGGGCGTCTTTGGCTTTGCCGATAGCACCAGTCGCCTCCCTAGCCTGACGCTGGTAGGCAACCAGATTCAGGGGTCCAGCAACCAGGCAGTGGAATTGGGGAACGAGGGAACGGCCCCCCTCTGTGCCCTAGTAAGGGACAACCACAGCCTCGACACGGCCAATTTTGACGCCAATCTGTTCACGGCTGGTGCCGCCACCCTGCAGATTGTCGATTTACCCCAGCTCAATGCTCAGAATAATGGCACCTTTACCCAGGTGAATAACGCTGGGGCTACTGCCGGGCAGGCGGGCCAGGCCCCCTGCCCCAGCCCAGGCCTGAGCGGGCCTTAACTATCTGTTACTACCCCTCCTCCAGGACTGATCGCAGCAGATCCGCCACCACCGTGGGATGTTCCAGGTGGGGCAGGACCCCGGAGTCGGGCACGGTGTGCACAGCTTTCACCGCCCGAGGGTTGAGGCTGGCCAATCGCTGGGCTACGGCTACTGGGGTAAACCGCGACTTTCCCCCGAGCACCACTGTGGTGGGGGTAGTCAGCTGACCGATATACCGGACTAGATCAAAGCTAATGGCCCCATTTAGCGAAGCCAGGGCAGTGTATTCGGCGTTTGGCTGTTGGGTGCCGGCCAGATAGGCCTGCACCATATCGAGGGTAATCCGACTGGGGTCGGCAAACAGAAAATTGGCTAGAAAAAACCGTACCGCCCATTCATTAGCGGCCCCCACCTGATACAACAACCGATCGAGGCCGGGGGTACTAGCCAGTAACGCCGGTAGGCTGATCCGAAAGTCGCGACCAAAGTCACTATTGCCCGAGGGGGAAACCAGAAACAGCCGCTTAAATAAATCTGGCCGTTGGTTGGCTAGCCGGATCACCACCCCGGCGGTCAGGGAGGTGGCCACCACCGTTGTCGGCGGCTGGGTTAACGCCTCCAGCAGCTGGGTGATCATCTCAAAATAGTCCTCAACGCTGTAGGTCCGCACCGGATGGGTGGACTGGCCCCAACCAATCAGGTCAGGGGCAATCACCGGGTAGGTGTCCCCTAGTAAACCGTACACTTTGGACCATTCAAAGGCTGACGAACCACCCCCCAGGCTGTGCAAAAACACGATCGGGCTGCCCTCGGGCCGATTAGCGTCAAACTGGGTGTAGTAGGCCATAACCCCCAGCTCCATAGCCAGGGCTTTTTGGGTGAAGCCAGCGGGTTGGAAATTCAGCATAATGGCCTCACTTATCGGTCATCTAGCAAATCGGCTCTGGGGTGAAAGCGTTCCATCTGGCGCAGTTCTTCATAGAGGGCTTTTTCGCGATCGCTGATCACCGTCGGCACCACCACCTGCAGTTGCACAATCTGATCGCCCCGCCGGTCTTGACCGACGGGATATCCGCGCCC
>SLIY01000160.1 GCA_007135385.1 Leptolyngbyaceae cyanobacterium CSSed165cm_216 | reverse complement strand
CTCTACTTTTGCCTAAATTCCTGGCCGCCAAACTTAACCCGCTTCAACCCCCTGATACACCATCCTTAGCGGCTTAAGCCTGAACCTGGATCCAGTCGAAAACTTAGGACTGTCCAGTTCATAAAGTTGTCCAAGATAAAGATTCTTTGATTCATTAGCGCTACGGGGCTTGTTCAGAACCGATAACGCGTTGGCGTAGCCTGTCTGAAAGACAAACAGAATGACATTGGCAAAACTGAGATATACCCCCAAGGGTTGCCTAGGGAGCCACAAACCCCAGTAGGGCAATCCGGTGTTCCTGGGTTTCGGGGTGGTAGGTGATGCGGTAGCGAGTGGGATAGAGCCCTGGCTGGCTATAGCGCTGGGGCCGAGCAAACGCCTCCTCCACGGTGGCCTGGCTCTTGAGCAGGTCTAGATCGACCATCGGCTCTATAAAGGCCATGACACCATCGTAAAAGCCATAGATCATGGTGTGACTAAAGCCGTGGGGATCCCCCTGAAACTCCTCGGCGGCGAGGTTGATCCAGTGGACACCCATGCGGGGTTCGGCACTGTCTGGGGCCGGTACATAGCCCACCGGAATCAAGTCATCGGCAGGGGTTTTATAGGCCTTCTCCAGATCAGCCCCCTGGGCCGTAATGGCATCCCGCTGCTGAGGGCTGATCACATAGGCATGGATATCAAAATGGGACGACCCATAGATGGGTTCGGGGTGGTGACCGTGGGGACGCCAGTCCACCGCGATGTGATCGATCGCCGTGGTGGCTACCTGGGGCGGCAGGGGCACCACAACCTCCAGTTCATCATGAGGTAAATTGTTGAGGGCCGCCGCCGTCAGAATTACCCCCACCTCCTGGGGGATCTCCTGGTCATCGAGGGCCACATAGGCCCGCACGGTACCGTCGCCCAGGGGTTGGGCTTCCCCTTCCAGCCAAGCGGCAGGCTCCAACTCCCCAGGGTTCAGGGGATTCTCTAGCCCAGGGGGGGCAGACCCCGTAGGCTCAGCGGTCTCTGGGCCTACCGTGCAGCCGGTGAGGGTGATCAACGCCAGGGTCATCCCCGTCGTGGTTATCCAAGTAGATATAGTCTTCATCGCACACTCCTTACTTCAACACAATTAAAGGGCAGCCTAGAAGAATGTTTGTGGTAGACGTTTTGATGGTTTAATTCTTGCTTTTTCACCCTGGGGAAACCAGGGAAGATAGGGTAACTTAAAGAGAAAGTTAAACCCCTCACCCTGGAACGACCATCTCATCTTGCACCAGCGGCTGTTCCTGCTCCATCTAGGCCAAGGGGTTAGCTAGCCAGGCGGTGCAGGCGGGTGACATATTGCCCCCGTTCAGCGACGCCCGGCCGCAACGAGCGGTCAAAAGATAATTGAGGGGAGAAAGGCTCCGGCGGGCTGGTTGGAGAGGCTGAGGCTCATGAGGGTCACCCCTCAACAATCTCTGTGGGGGCAGGGGGCTAGGGGCAGGGGAAGTAGCCACCCTTAAAAGCCTAGGGGCCATAGAGCTAACCCAGCCCAATACGCTATCGTTTAACTGATATGCCCTGCCCCTAGCCTGATGCCATTAGTCTTGACCGGCTAGGGAGCTTTGTACCACGGTGGGTGCTCTCGCAGCCGACCTGGTCATGGGTTGAGTGACCCAGTTTGTGTCCTAGTATGTTGCGACTGACTGAAATTAAGCTGCCCCTGGACCATGGTGAGGCGGATCTGAAGACGGCCATCCTCAAAAAGCTGCGCATCGGCCCTGAGGATCTGACCGACTACACCATCTTCAAACGCAGCCCTGATGCCCGCCGGAAAGGCGAGATTAGCCTCGTTTACATTGTGGATCTCGAAACTCCCAAGGAAAAGGCCCTGCTCAAGCGGTTTAAAAAAGATCCCCATGTCCGACCCACCCCCGCCATGGGCTATCACCCGGTGGCCCAGGCCCCCAGCCAGCTCGACCAGCGACCGATTGTGATTGGCACTGGCCCCTGCGGTATGTTTGCCGGGCTATTGCTGGCCCAGATGGGGTTTAGGCCGTTGATCCTAGAGCGGGGTAAAGCCGTGCGCGATCGCACCGCCGATACCTTTGCCTTTTGGAAAAAGAAAACCTCCCTCAACCCCGAGTCCAACGCCCAGTTTGGGGAAGGGGGCGCCGGTACCTTTTCAGACGGCAAACTCTACAGCCAGGTCAAAGACACCAACCACTACGGCCGCAAGGTGCTGCAAGAACTGGTTACCTCTGGGGCCTCCCCTGAAATTCTTTACATTAACAAACCCCACATTGGCACCTTTAAGCTGGTGGGCATCGTCCAAAGTTTGCGGGCCAGAATTGAAGCCCTGGGGGGCGAAATTCGATTTCAAAGCCGGGTGGACGACATTGCCATTGAAAATGGTCAGGTGCAGGGGGTAACCCTGGCCGGTGGGGAAACCATCGCCAGTCAACATGTGGTGTTGGCCGTGGGCCACAGCGCCCGTGACACCTTCCAAATGCTATGCGATCGCGGCGTCTATATCGAGCCCAAGCCCTTCTCCATTGGCTTTCGCATCGAGCACCCCCAACGGATGATCGATCGCTGCCGGTTTGGCGACTATGCGGGCCATAAACGGCTGGGGGCCGCCGACTACAAGCTGGTGCACCACTGTAAAAACGGGCGCTCGGTCTATAGCTTTTGCATGTGTCCCGGGGGACTGGTAGTGGCTGCCGCTTCTGAACCGGGGCGGGTGGTGACCAACGGCATGAGCCAATACTCCCGCAACGAGCGCAACGCCAACAGCGGCATTGTGGTGGGCATTACTCCCGATGACTATCCGGGGCATCCCTTGGCGGGCATCGCCCTCCAGCGGCGCCTAGAAGCCCAGGCCTTTGAGCTGGGGGGCGGCACCTATAATGCCCCAGGCCAACTGGTGGGGGACTTTCTGGCCGGCCGCCCTTCCCAGGCCTTTGGCAACGTTATCCCCTCCTATGCCCCTGGAGTGCAGTTGGGAGACCTAAGCACTAGCCTGCCCGACTATGCCATCGAAGCTATTCGCGAAGCCCTACCTGCGTTCGACCAAAAAATTGAGGGCTTTGCCAGGGCCGATGCCGTGTTGACTGGCGTTGAAACCCGCACTTCATCACCGATTCGGATTAAGCGGGACGACACTTACCAAAGCCTGAATACCAAAGGGCTTTACCCAGCGGGGGAAGGGGCCGGGTATGCCGGGGGCATTTTGTCTGCCGGCATTGACGGCATCAAGGTGGCCGAGGCGGTGGCGTTGAATATGAGTCATCAGCTCCAGGCATTAGGCTGAGACCCCCTCCTTAGGGAGCAACGGGTAGCTTATTTTCCTGCGAGTCCCGATGTAGAGCAATCCCTAAGCAGCCCTAAACCAGCAGTCCGAGAAATCGCGATTCACCGCTTGCCAGCCGGTCTTGATGCCGCTACGGCGAATGCCGCCCCGCTGCACATCAAACCCCACGATCTCGCCCCCCAGTTCCGGAATCACCCGGCAAGCATAGAGGCCAGAGCCTTCGGCCAGCAGGGTGTAAGGGGTGGGGGACAGGGTGGTCCAATGGGGGCCACTAAACCCCTGTAGCCCACCGGTAGGGGCGATCGCCGTTTCGCGATCATGTTTGGCCCAGCAGGAAAACACCAACTCGTATTGCCCCTGGGGCGTTTGGTAAAGTTGGGGCACCTCGATTTCCGAAAACCGTCGGGGCTGCACCAGGGGATCCAGATAGTCCCACTGGCTTTGGCTAACGTCATTGTCTTTGAGGCGCAGCAGCCCCACCACCCCGCTCCGGCCAAGGGGAGCATCGGTCTCCTTGGCCGCCACCAGCATATAGATTTGTCCCTGGTCCCGAAACAAAAACGGATCCCGCCAGGCATGGAACGTGGTATCCCCCGCCACCGTCTTGGGCTGGTAGCCATGCCCAGGGGAGATACCCAGGGCTGTCACTTGCCAGCGATCGCTGGTTAAGTCTGGGCTATAGGCCATCCCAATCGCCTGGGTCATGCCATCATCCTGGTGGCGACGGCGCCCGGTAAAAAACCACAGGTAGCCATTGCTGATTTGAATCACATCACCGCTCCAAAGGGCGGCATCTGCCCAGTGGTCACTCGGGGGGATCAAAACATGATCGCGGTGGCCATCCCCCCAGTCGATGTGGCTAAAGTCTGAGGTCACAGCATGACCTAGCCTTGTGGCAAAATGGTGCTGCCCCAGCGGCACCAAGGCGGTCTCGGCACTCAGGTAAAACAGGTGATATTGCCGAGTCGCCGCGTCAAAGATATACCAAAAGTCCCACACGTAGCGTCGGGGATGCTGTACCGCAGGAAATGTGATCACGGGCTACTCAAAAGTCTCCATTGATGGTGATACCCTTACCCTAACCTGGGGGGTGATAACCGGGGGCTGACAGGTTGGCCTGTTTGGGCTAAGGAGAGATAGCCCCACATCAGTACTCTCGCGGCACAGGGAGCAATGCCCAGCAGGATGGCCCCGGCAGACGATGGGAACTGACCATTACCTTGACCCTGATCAGGGTGGAGTCCCAGGGCAGCCAAGGCGTAAATTAGATTTAAACCAAATCCAAGTCTAGACTTGGCGTTCTGTCTGCGAGAAAACTCCAGATCTAGAGCTGGACTTGGTCTAGATCACAATTGAGAACACCCTTTACCCCCTTAGCCGACTAGGATTGTGCCATGGTGACCTATCGATCTAAAACCTCCACCCAGGGACGTAATATGGCCGGTGCTCGGGCCCTTTGGCGGGCCACTGG
>SLIY01000172.1 GCA_007135385.1 Leptolyngbyaceae cyanobacterium CSSed165cm_216 | reverse complement strand
GTAAGGTAATGTAGCTAATCTTGAAGATATTCCTCTGTATTTTGCCGAACAGTGTTTTGCCGGACAGATTAATGTTGTCAATTTTTTCTATCAAAAATAAAATTAGTAAAGTGTTTTGCTTTTGAGGTTGGGGAATCGTCTTGACTCGACCTGTATCCACTACTGTCTATTCATTGTGAGGTAGGGCAACTGAGCCCAAATTGTGAACTTCTTTTCGTTATTACCCCTTGCAGTTGCCGTTAGCCTAGACAGTTTTGGCGTTGGTGTGGCTTACGGCGTGCGGCGTATTCACGTCCCTTTTTGGTCATTGGCCATGATTACCCTCTGTACGGCCCTGACCTTGCTCTTGTCAGTGTTTACGGGAGAGGTGATTGTAGCCCTTGTTTCCCCAGAGGTGACTGAAGCAGTGGGGGGAGGGTTGCTGGTGGGGATTGGTTTGCTGGCGGTGCTGAACCAAATTAAGTCTCAAATGCCTCCACGGGAAAAACCCTACGCTCCTGATTTGTCCCCCCAGGCTGAGCAGGGGTCCAACGATCACTCCGACCTTAACCCGTTGAAGATCATTCCTCAAATTTTAGCCAGCCCCGATGCAGCCGATTTTGATCAGTCCCACACCATTTCTATCCATGAGGCATTTTTTCTAGGGCTAGCGGTTTCCCTAGACTCCTTTGTAGCTGGTATTGGCATTCGCCTACTGGGCTATTCCCCCTGGCTGATTATTCTAACGATGGCGTTGATGAGCAGTGCCTTTATCTATGTAGGGATTCGCCTGGGCATGATGATTGCTGGACGCCCCTGGTTTCGTCAGTTGCCCTATTTCCCAGGTACTCTGCTGATTGTGATCGGCCTGCATCGGCTGTTTTAAAGGCGCTTCTAGGAAAAATTGTCCCTCTCCGCAGAATGTTCCTATGCAGCCGCCCCGCTTTAGGTCATGCTAGATACCGAAACCCAATGACTTATGGAGGATTGCAGCCATGGCAGAGATGGATCCTGTCAAACTTATGAAGCAAGAGGTGGGTCGCCAAGCGGCGGCGCGAGTCCAGTCAAACACCGTCATTGGTTTAGGAACTGGGTCCACCACCGCCTTTGCTATTCAGTTCATTGGCGAGCGGTTGGCCAAGGGAGAAATCAGCAATATTAAAGGGATACCCACCTCGTTTCAGGCATCGGTATTGGCGAAGCAATACAACATTCCCCTCACCACTCTGGATGAAGCGGATGACATCGCCCTGGCCATTGATGGGGCCGACGAAGTTGACCCTCAAATGAACCTGATCAAAGGGGGCGGTGCCGCCCACACCCGGGAAAAAATTGTTGACTCCCTGGCCAAAGCCTTCATTGTGGTGGTCGATAGCTCCAAATTGGTGGATAAACTGGGTACCACCTTTGCCCTGCCGGTGGAGGTGATGCCTTTGGCGGTGACCCCAGTTACTAAAGCCCTAGAAGCCCTAGGGGGCCAACCTGACCTGCGCATGGGTATCAAGAAAGATGGGCCGGTCATCACCGACCAGGGCAATATGATTTTGGATGTTAAGTTCGAGGCCATTGCTGATCCGGCTGGCCTAGAGAAGACGATCAACAACATTCCCGGTGTGTTAGACAACGGTCTGTTTGTAGGGGTGGCCACCGAAGTGCTGATTGGTGAGGTGAAAGACGGGCAGGCTACGGTACGCAAGCTATAAGGAGATTTCTAGAAAGTACTTTCTTTCCCCCTGCATAGGATAGGTAAAGGGCCTGCCCCATGTCCATCCAGCGGGGGGATGTTGTCAGTTCGGTGGTACCCATCAGGTAACGCGATCGCACTTAGTTCTATAGGGTAGGCCCTGCTTAGTTCTGTAGGGTGGGCTCTGCCCACCATTAATCTTAGTTCTGTAGGGTGGGCTCTGCCCACCATTAATCAGGAAAACTTAAAAAGACATCAGACCCATCTTTCACCAGGCATGCCTACCTATCGACGCAACTTTACCCCTGGGGAAGCAGTCTTTCTAACTCTGGTGACATTCAAGCGCCAGCCAATTTTCGCTGAGCCCAACAATGTACAGCTACTACGAAAAGCTGTTTCTACCATGAAAGCTGAGATGCCTTTTGAACTCACAGCAGCGGTCATTTTGCCCGATCACATTCACTTTATTTGGAATCTTCCCCAGGAAGATGGCAATTATTCCAGCCGAGTAGGGCGATTGAAGATTCTTTTTACACAATTTCTCAGAGGCAAAAATTCGCTGCCGCAAGATGTTTGCTCATCACGCCAAAAGCACCGCGAGAGTAATGTTTGGCAACGGCGTTTTTGGGAACACTCCCTTCGAGATGAGGAAGATTGGGCACAGCACCTAAATTATTTGCACTACAACCCGGTGAAGCATGGCCTAGTACGTTGCCCTCACCAGTGGGAGTATTCAAGCTTTCAGCGGTTTGTGAGCGAGGGATTTTATGGAATGGATTGGGGATGCCAGTGTGGCGGCAAAGTGATAGAAATGAATAGGTTTGAGCAAGATTTAGAGGTTGGGGAATGATATGAGAGGATATTGGTAAAGTGGTGGGCAGAGCCCACCCTACGACTACGACTGGATTGCCGGGGCAACTGAGGCCAAGCTAACTCCCCATCAGTGGAAAGCCCTGATGAGTGTTTTGAACATTCAATCGGTCGATGAAATCCCCAACGATTTTGCTGGCAGCGAAGGGGTGCCTTTGTAGCCTGGGCAAAGGCAGCGCTTTCAGGGTTGACTGTTTGAGACATGGTTGAATGGTGGGCAGTGCTAAGGGCTGCTTTAAGAGGTTTCAGCAAAAAGGCGAGGTTTTTCGCGAAATTTGCTTGGCATCTGGAGCAAACTACTCGACGTTCCGTGAAAATTACTCGACACTTGGGGTAAATTACTCGGAATCTCAACTTCCGGGGTTGAAGACAGAGTACAGAACTAGCAGGAACCCGGTATGACTGACCCTGTTACGACCATCACCGCCAGCGCGATCGCATCCCTGGCCTTTCAGAAATTCTTAGAGTCGGGCGCGGGGGAACTGGGCAAAAAGTTCACCACTGAGGCGATCGCCAAGATGGATATTTTGCTGAAACGTATCTGGTCAAAGCTCAGCGGCAAGCCCCGCATCGAAGAGGTGCAAGCGACCCTCGACAAAACCGCCAAAATCACTCCAGAGCAGGTGAACCAAATCGCTGCCTACCTGCAGGTGGCCATGGATGAAGATCCCACCTTTGCCCAAGACCTTCAGGTGCTGGCCCAAGAAATTAACGCAGGCAAGCTGATCGACCAGAGCACCATGACCCAAAACAATTACGACAACGCCAAAGGCTGGCAAACCAAAGTCGAAGGCGGCACCGCCTACATTGGCGATATCAACATCCACAACACCCCACCCACCGCCCCGTAGGGTGGGCACTGCCCACCACCACCTTTAACAACAACAGGCTCCCAGTGCCCCCACCCATGCCCGACCCCAAAGCCCAAATCCAGGCCATTCTCAACGACCTACCCGATTCTGCTCTGCAAGATTTGCTGGCCGCATTGCAGGGGGCACCGTCCACCGCTGCCACCACTCAGCTCAACCTGGGGGGCAAGGGCTATCAGGTCATGGTGCAGGGCGGCACGGCTTACATTGGCGACCAGCTCAATGTAGATGCAGCGATGCTAGAGGCAGTGCTCAACAAGCTGATAACCGAACGGCAGCAATCCACAGTTAGCGGCATCCCCAACAACCTGCCCCGCAGCGGCGCGGTAGAGTTTGTAGGCCGCGAAACCGACCTGGCCAACCTTCACATCCAACTCCACCAGACCAATTGCGTTGCCATTACCGCCGTTCGTGGCATGGGGGGCATTGGTAAAACCGAGTTGGCCCTGCGATATGCATTGCACCACCGCAACCAGGGCACTTATCCCAGCGGCATCTGCTGGCTGCAAGCCAAAGAGCAGGATATCGGCACCAAGATTGTGAACTACGCGATCGACCAGCTGGGGTTAAACGTACCTACAGATATAGACTTGTCCCGCCAGGCGCAGTTTTGCTGGCGCAACTGGCCCGGCGACAGCGACGTGCTGGTGGTGATAGATGATGTCAGCGGCCCCGACGACAACGCCGCCTATGCCGCCATCAAGCCCTACCTGCCACCTCAAGAAACTCGTTTTTGGGTGCTGCTCACCACCCGCTTGCAACTAGGCACATCCATTCAAACCGTGCCGCTTGACGTGCTGAGCGAGGCAGCATCCCTAGACCTGCTGAGGTCGTTGGTGAAGGCTGAGCGGGTGAACCGGGAATTGGACACCGCCCAACAGCTTTGCCACTGGCTAGGCTACCTACCTCTGGGTCTAGAGCTGGTAGGCCGCTTTTTGGCCCGCAAGCCGAGGTGGACGCTGGCGAAGATGCAGCAGCAGCTAGAAGAAAAACGCTTGGCTGCTAAGGCTCTGTGCCAGGCCCAGTCGGACATGACTGCTACCCACGAAAGCCTAACTGCCGCTTTCGAACTAACCTGGCAGGATCTAGATGAGCCTGTACAAGAGTTGGCCTATCGCCTTTGCCTGTTCGCTTTAGCACCCATCCCATGGCCTTGGATAGAGGCTTGGTACGACGATATCGACACTGATGAATTAGACGAATGGCGCGATGAAGGATTGGTAAACCATAGCCTACTGAGTTAGGTTGATGACAGTACCGTTCAACTGCACCAATTAATTCGAGAATTTTTTCGTGGAAAATTGGGTAACTGGATTGAAGGAGATAGGCAAAAGCGTTTTTTCTGCCAAATCTTAGGGCTAAT
>SLIY01000378.1 GCA_007135385.1 Leptolyngbyaceae cyanobacterium CSSed165cm_216 | reverse complement strand
ACATGAAGCTGGCGCTGCTGTTGAACGTCATTGATCCCAAAATTGGCGGGGTCATGATTATGGGCGATCGCGGTACCGGCAAGTCCACCACCATTCGTGCCCTGGCAGACTTACTGCCAGAGATAGAAGTGGTTGCCGACGACCCCTTTAACCGCTCCCCCCAGGATCCTGATGTGGTGGCTGAGCGGGACACCACTGATATTCCCATGGCTCATAAAAAGGTGCCGATGGTGGATCTACCCCTGGGGGCCACCGAAGACCGGGTATGCGGCACCATTGACATTGAAAAGGCCCTGTCAGAAGGGGTAAAAGCCTTTGAGCCAGGGTTGTTGGCTAAGGCCAACCGGGGCATCTTGTACGTGGATGAGGTTAACCTGCTCGACGATCACCTGGTGGATGTGCTGCTTGACTCTGCCGCTTCTGGGTGGAATACCGTGGAACGGGAGGGGATTTCTATCCGGCACCCAGCCCAGTTTGTGCTGGTGGGTTCTGGTAACCCAGAGGAAGGGGAACTGCGTCCCCAACTGTTAGACCGTTTTGGCATGCATGCCGAAATTCGGACTGTCCGTGACCCAGCACTGCGGGTACAAATCGTAGAGCAGCGTTCCGAGTTTGATCAAGATCCAGAGACTTATTTGGCCCAGCACCAGGCTGAACAGGCCGCCCTGCAAGCTCGTCTAGTCGAAGCCCAGCAGCGCCTGAGCTCGGTCACTATCGAGCACGACGATCGGGTACGCATTTCCCAGGTGTGCTCTGAGTTAGATGTGGATGGCCTGCGGGGAGATATTGTCACCAACCGAGCGGCTAAGGCGATCGCCGCTTACGAAGGCCGCAACGAGGTCACCCAAGATGACATCAGACGGGTGATTGTGCTTTGCCTCCGCCACCGCCTGCGTAAAGACCCCCTGGAAGGGATGGATTCTGGCTACAAGGTTGAGAAAGTATTTTGCCAGGTGTTTGGCTTGGCCGATCCCGATCAGGCGGTGATCAATGGTCGTCAGCCTGTGGGGGCTCGTTAGCGTTGTTCAGCCCAGATCAGTTGCTTGGCCTCCCCAGGATTGAGTCCCGAGCTTTTGGGACACGCTATAGGGGGAGTGGTGATTCTAAGGGCAGGGTATGGGGCAACGCATCCTAGGGCTAGATCCAGGCTTAGCCATCCTAGGATTTGGTGTGATCGAAGCAACCGCCACGGGTGCCCCTGGCCAAGCTGAGGCGACTGTGGTTGATTTTGGGGTGATTGAAACTCCAGCCAAGACCCCGGTGGGCGATCGCCTGTGCATCATCTACGACGATCTCCATAGTCTGATCGATCAGGTAAACCCTGACCTGGTTGTTCTGGAAAAGCTGTTTTTTTACCGCATGGGCAACACAATTTTGGTGGCTCAGGCCCGAGGGGTGATTGTTCTGGTCTTGGCCCAATACCAATTACCCTTCATAGAATTTACCCCAGCCCAGGTGAAGCAAGCCCTAACCGGCTACGGCAATGCCGATAAGGCGGATGTACAACAGGCCGTGGCGCGGGAACTGGATCTCGATCGCATTCCCCGACCCGATGACGCCGCAGACGCCCTAGCCCTGGCTCTAGCGGCTTGGTACCAGCGGTAGATTAAGCCCAAGACAGTCGCCAAGCACAAAAGAGGCCCCAAAAAACATAGCGGCACACGGTTAACGTGCGCCGCTATTAAGCTATTAACTTGTAATTGGTCACAAACTCGACGCTGCCCTAAACCGAGGTGGTTGCCGGATAAACACTCACTTTTTTACGGTTTTTGCCGCGTCGCTCAAACGTGACGATACCGTCCACTAGGGCGAATAGGGTGTCATCACTACCCCGACCGACGTTACTACCAGGATGAATTTTGGTGCCCCGCTGCCGAATCAAAATGTTTCCAGCCAGGACGTTCTCGCCGCCATAGCGCTTCACGCCCAGGCGTTTAGCATTTGAGTCGCGCCCGTTACGGGTACTACCTGTTCCTTTCTTGTGAGCCATGATTTTCTCCTTTCCCTAAGCGATTTTGTCTCAGCGCTAATGGCCTTGGCCTATCCCAATTTAGCGTTATTTCAAGCGTTTAGCTGTCTGCTGTGACCACATCTGCTTCTGTAGCCGCCGCTTCTGTGGTCTCTGCTTCTGTGGTCTCTGCCGCCACCGCAGGCTGAGTTTTAGCCGCCGCCTCAGCCGCTTCACCCGCAATCGCCTGGCCATTCAGGTTAATGGCATCAATCATCACCCGGGTTAGCTCTTGGCGATGTCCCCGCTTTTTGCGGGTTTTCTTTTTGGGCTGCATCTTGTAGACAATGATTTTGCGACCCCGTAGGTGACTGACCACAGTTCCGGTCACGGTAGCCCCTTCCACCAGAGGCTGACCCACCATCGCTTCGCCATCGTTGCTGACAAACAGCACCTTATCTAGGGTCACCTGTTCGTCAGCCTCAACCGCCAGGCGATTGATGTCGTAAAACCGACCCGGCTCTACCCGCAGTTGGGTGCCACCGGCTTCAATAATTGCGTACGTCATTGCTTTACCTCATAATCGCCGTACAGGTGCCAACCTTGCCCAGGCATATCCGAACCATGTCGGCCTTAGGAACCTGATCCGAGCGTATAAACACAGTCTTTAATTATCGTAACTGCATTGCCCCGGTGTCAAGGGGCTGACCGTCAGCGGTTCTCTGGAATAAACAGCATTAAATTATCCTGACCAGCCCCTTTTCCCTCTGAAACATGCCCTAGGAGTTCGCGCAAAGGTAGGGAAGGGATATGGATGCCTGTTTAATGGCCGTTCAGCTGTGGGCCGACTGCATTGCCCCAGGGACTGAACCACCAGTAGGGATGACTCAGGTATCAAAAGCCGCGATCGCCCCTATGGATCCTGCTTCTACCACCCGTGGTGTCCCCCCTGCCGCACCGGAAACCCTGGCCCAGGTGGCTCCCTCCCCCCGACGATCTCTGGCCTGTCCGGTGTGGAACCGTCAGATCGATCCGACGACGAGTAACCCGTTAGCCTGTCCTATGGCGACACAGGAGACTACAGCGGGCGCAAACTCGCATCGCCCAGAGCCGAGGTCGGCTCTGGGCAGCCAACCGACCTCGGCATCGGCTGACTCGGGCTTTCCCCTGTCCCTGCCGCTGCACCCCGAGGAGACGCCATCCCCCAGGCCACCCATTCCCCCCCAATCTGTTGTCCCCAACCCGCCCCCCCGGGCCATGCCCACTGCCATGCCTGCACAAATTAGCCGACTGGCCCCTCCTACCCCCCAACCCACCTGGGCACCCCAGCCGCGACCCACCAATGGCAGCCAGATGTACCGGTTTCGGCAGGCGGCCCTGGGGGCAGGCCAACTGTTTACCCGCATCCCCCCCCAGCGCTATGTGAACCAGTGGCAGGGGGGTGGGGAAGCGCCCACCTATAGTCAGTGGCGATCGCTGCTGGCCCGAGAAGCGGCGGTGATGGCCAATGCCCAGGGGTCAAACCGATTAACCCTGGTCATTGGAGACTCCCTTGCCCTGTGGTTACCCGCCGACACACTGCCTCAAAATCGCTTTTGGCTGAACCAGAGTATTTCTGGAGAAACCACGGGCCATATCCGACAACGGTTGCCCGATTTTGCCGATACCCGTCCCGATACCATCCACCTGATGGCGGGCATTAACGATCTCAGGCAGGGGGCCACCGATGGCGATGTGGTGCAAAACATCAATCAAATCTTGCTGCACCTACGGCAGCAGCATCCCCAGGCGCGAGTAATTCTGCATTCGATTTTGCCGACCCGACTGGAGAGTTTGCCGCGCGATCGCATTGCCTTGATTAACCGCCATTTAGCCTATGTCGCCAATCAGCGCGGTGCCGACTTCTTAGATTTGCAAGCCACCTTTACCGACGACCAAGGCCAACTTAGGCGAGAGCTCACTACCGACGGCCTGCACCTTAGCCGTCAGGGCTATGCCATCTGGCAGGCTGCCCTGCTGAGCTACTAAAGCGGCCATGGATTTGTGGCGTTTTTGCAGTTTGATGCCATCTCCAGGCAGAATGGTTACCTGTAGCAATCCACAACATCTATGACCTCTGAATCTGCTATTTCTGCTCCGGTGGTCTCTCCCCTCGCTGCGATCGCCCTCAAGGTGGTGGGGATTGTGGCTATCCTGTCCGCCCTATTGGATTATGTAATTCTGCTGATTCCCGCCAATGTTGCCGACGCCCAATGGCAGCTGGCGACCGTTACCCAAATGGTCGAACGTGGCATTGTGCCTCTCGTGGGTACGGCCCTGCTGCTCACCGGCTATTGGATTGATGGCCGGGTGGGTCGGGCGATCGTCAAAAAGACACTGACTAAGGACCTGCGGTTTTGGGTCTGTGTCCTAGCCAGTGTGTTGGGGTTGGCCTACCTGTTGCTGGCGCTGCTGAATCTAAATACCGTTCGGCTGTCTAGCCAGCTGGCCCTAGAGCAAGTGGATCGCGAAGCTACCGAAGCCACCACCCAATTTGAACAACGGTTAGCCACTGAACTCGGCCAACAACAGTCCCAGTTGGGGGCCTTGCTGCAAGATGAGGATCTGCTCTCCCAAGCGATTCAAACTGGCCAAATTCCCCAAGACTTTAGTCAGTATCAAGATGATCCTGAAGGGTTGTCCCAGTTCCTGCAACAGCAAGCTGACCAGGCCAGAGAGCAAATTCAAGCGGAGATTGGCACCCGCCGTGCCGAAGCGGAGCGCCGGGTTAGGGCCGAAGCCTGGAAGTCAGGCATACGCATTTCGATCACTAGCCTGTTGTTAACCGTTGGTTTT
>SLIY01000430.1 GCA_007135385.1 Leptolyngbyaceae cyanobacterium CSSed165cm_216 | reverse complement strand
CGATCGCCTTGATCAGGTTGCCTTCTAGCTCTTTGAACATTTCCATGTTCATGCCAAAGGCGTCGTTGGCCTCCGCCACAATCTGGGCGATCATGGCGTCATCGACGGGGGCCGCATCCATCGACTCGCGGTACTTGACTTTGAAGGCTTTTTCATCGGCGATTTCCGGGAACTCGTAGAAGGCGGTGCCTTCGCCGTCGCCCAGGTTCATGGCCCGCTGGGCAATGCCCTTGAGGATTTGGCCCCCAGACAGGTCGCCAATGTAGCGAGTGTAAGAGTGGCTGACCAACAGTTCGGGCTGGGTATTGGCCACCTCATGGATGCGATCGCGGTAGGCCCGACCACCGGGGGTCATGGAAATCTGCTCTTGCCAGTTGGGGCCATAGTAGTAGGCCAGATCCGACTCCAGGGACGCCTTGCGATGCAGCTCGGGGAAGTAAATTTTAGAGACCACGGGATGGTCTTTGTGGCGCTCTAGCTCTTCTTCCATGGCGGCATAGGCAAAGTAGAAATTGGCCACCAGCTTACGGTAAGAGTTCTTTTCCACAACTCCCCGCAAAAAGCAGCGCACAAATCCCATGTTCTCGGCCATGGTGTGGGCTTTCTTGGTGCCTTCGCGAAGCTCGGTGGATAGGGTGCTACTCATGCTTTAATGTCTCGCTTGCAACAGGTGTTCTAACAGGTGCTCTAAAGGGGTGTCTGAAACAGATACTTAAATAGCCACAATTGTTAACTTAGACTGATTTAATCCCTGTTTCTGTTACGATTTTTTACGGCTAACCGGCCATTCGGGTCAGCAGCACCGGGCACGGGGCATACACCCGCACATAGTCAGACAGGGATTCGCCCACCAGGCGGTCTAGATCGGGCAGGCCCTTGGCAATACTGGGACGGCGATCGGGGGAACCCAGCACAATCATGTCGATGTTGCGCTCGTCCGCCAACTGGCAAATCCGTCGACCCGGTTTGCCTTCTGGGGCGACTAACTTGTAGGCGATGCCATACTTTTTGGCTTCGTTGGCGGCGGCGACCAGAATCGGGTCTTGGTTGGGGTCAGCGCTAGCCACATCAAAGGGTTTAGCTTTCAGGCTAGAGACGGTGTGCACCAGGGTCAGCTCGGAGCCCTTTACATCTCGCAATAGGGAGATGGCAATGTTCAGCCCTTCTTTCGCCGAGTCTGACTTATCCATCGCCACCATCATCCGCTTGATCGGGCGAATGGTGTACAGGTCATCCTTGACCAGCAACATCGGTCGCGACGATAGCTGAAACACATACTGGCTGACGGAATTTTCTAGAATCGCCTTCAACCCTTGTAGCCCCCGCGAACCCATGATGATCAGGCTGGCGTCGATTTCGTCCGCCACCTGCACCACCACATCTTTAGGATCCCCCTCCCGCAGCATGGCGTTAACCCGGCTGGGATCTAGATTGAGCTTGGTAATGGCAGTGGCTAAGGTGCGTCCCCCCTCTTCCCACTTGGCGGCCATGGCTTCGGCGGACACCTGGGACGGCACCACATGCAGCACAGTGACGGCCGCCCGCTGAATCAGGGGAATATCCATCAGTACTTTCATCATGGCTTCGGTATTACCTATGCCAGAATCGGCTAAAAGAATCTTTTCAATCATGGTGTCCTCATGTGGTGCGCCGAACGGAGCTGGAGTATTGGTTAAATTCAGTCCACAACCATCATAGGCACCTGCTTTAAGCCTACTTTGGACCGATTCATAATTTGTAGTAGAGCGGTTGCTGTGGGGTGGTGGGGTGGTGGGGTGGTGGGGAGTGGGGAGTTTTGAGTTTTGAGTGAAGCCGTAGCGTGGGTTAGGCGGCCGGAGATAGGGCGATCGCTAGATCACCTCAGGCACCGCCGTAACCCACGGCTGGGGGACGTAGACTGGGTCTCCGCCCTGGCGGGGAATGGTAACGGGGACGTCTGGGCGCGATAGGCTGGCATTGCATTCTAGAGATGAATTATGGCTGCTAACGCTCCTCCTCCCCCCTGGTTTGACTATCGGGTGACAGTCCACCCCCACCATACCGACTACGCTGGCATCGTCTGGCATGGCACCTACATCGCCTGGATGGAAGAGGCCCGGGTGGCCTGGTTGGCTGACCACGACCTCACCTTTGCTGAATGGCTTAAGGCTGGGGTAGATCTGCCGGTGGTGGATCTGGCGCTGCGTTACCGGCGATCGCTCACCCTGGGGGATACTGCCCTGGTGAAGGCCCGGCTGGAACCCAGCCGGGGGGTGCGCCTGGTGTGGCAGTACGAGATTCAAAACGCCGCCACCCAGGACACCTGTGTGGAGGGGCAGGTCACCCTGGCCCCGGTGGATATAGCCAGCCGACGAGTGCTGCGGCGATTGCCAGAGCATTTGCAGATTAAAATCAGTCCATAGCCCCCATCTCCCATAAACCATGGCGACCCTCTTGATTCAACCGGGAAGTGTATCCCTGACGCTACAACTGCCAACCCTGGCCCAGATGAGCTCAGCGGAGTTCTACGAGTTTTGCCGGGCCAATCAGGATCTGCGGATTGAGCGGGCCGCCACCGGAGAAGTGATTGTTATGCCCCCGGCCTTTTCCGATACCGGCAACCGCAATTTCAATTTGGCCACCCAACTCGGGGCCTGGACAGAACAGGATGGTACCGGGGTTGGCTTTGACTCTAGTGCCGGGTTTACTCTACCCAATGGGGCTACCCGTTCCCCAGATGCAGCGTGGATCAGGCTAGAGCGTTGGCAGGCCCTGACAGCAGAACAACAGGCTTCGTTTGCGCCCCTATGCCCCGATTTTGTGGTTGAGCTCAGGTCCGCTAGCGACAGTTTGACCGGGTTAGAGGCGAAAATGCAGGAATATATCGCTAACGGAGCTCAGTTGGGCTGGCTGATTGACCGCAAACATCGGGTGATTCATGTGTATCGACCCAATCGGGACCCAGAGTTACTGCATCAACCTGAAACCGTCAGCGGCGACCCCGAGTTGCCGGGGTTTGTGCTGCGGTTGGCCAGGGTCTGGTGATGGGGAGTTTGGGATTTTGGATTTTGGATTTTGGATTTTTCGTTCGTCTCTTTGCTACGCACGGGCTACGCCCTACGTTTTTCATTTTTCAAATCCGTAGGGGCGAGCCTGGGTGTCCGCCCTGGCGAGAATGGTAGCGAGGGTTGGACCTTAGATAATAGAGTTTTTGAATCAAGAGACCTGGAGATCAATCATGGCTGGTTCGTTCAGGAGGATAAATGGGATGACGGTTAAACGCTCTATGACAGCACTGGTGGCCTGGGTCTGTGCCCTGACCGTCGGGCTGGGGGGTTGGCTGGGGTGGGGGGCCAGCGCGATCGCCCAAGAGAACACCGTTGACTACACCCTGGCCGATTTGAGCTTCCGCGACTTTGCTGGCAAAAATGTGTCCGGCACCTCCTTTGCGGCGGCAGAAATGCGGGAGGCCAACTTTGAAAACGCCGACCTCAGTCGCACGATCTTGACCAAGGCCTCGTTTATCAAAGCCCACCTGGCCGGAGCCGATCTATCGGAAACCTTTGCCGATCGCGTCCTATTTGACGAGGCGGATCTATCCAACGCGCTATTTATCGACGCCCTGCTCACCAGCAGCAGCTTTAACGACGCCATCCTCACCGGGGCTGACTTTTCAGGGGCGATCATCGATCGGTTTCAGGTGAGTAAAATGTGCACCCACGCCGACGGGGTGAACCCGGTGACCGGGGTGGCGACGCGGGATAGTTTGGGGTGTCGGTGAGGGAGGTGGGGATGGTGGGTCAATGCTTACGGGCTTACATCTACAGTGTTGGCTGTGGCTAAATGCTTTTGCAAGGTCTCTTTGGGCAAGGGACCAGCCAGGTGGTCCCAGGGTAGGGGCTGATCCATGTCCCAGTCCTGGTGCACATAAAACTCCAATGGGGGCAGCTGACCGCGCAAGTCCTTAAAGGCCCGCTTGTAGCTGCCCAACGAGTCGCCATAGTGGCGGGCTCGCTCTAAGAGGGCAGAAAGGCGGCGATCGCCCCTGGATATTAGCGCTTGAATCACCGACCAACTATAGCTTTCAGGCCGAAAGTCAATACCCTTGGGGCGCAGCTGCTTTTGCAGGTATTTCAGCCGTTTTTCCGCCTCCCGATTCACCCCATACCACTGAAAGGGGGTATGGGCCTTGGGTACAAAAGTGCTGCATCCCAGGGTGAGCCGCAGGCCGGGGGCGGCTTTTTTCAGATGCACCATCAGGGCGGCGGTTTGCTCCAGGTCGTCCATGGTTTCCCCCGGAATCCCAGCCATGCCATAGAGCTTCATGGCGCTGAGGCCCCCGGCTTTGGCCGCGATCGCCGCCTGCTCGATGTCGTCCGTAGCCAGCTTTTTATTCACAATCTGCCGCACCCGTTCCGAGCCGCTTTCAATCGCAATCGTGATCGAGCGGGTGTCATGGCGAGTCAGGGTTTCGGCCAGCTTGGCGTTGACGGTATTGGTGCGCACTGAGGCAATGCTGAGGCGCACATGGTCAAACTGGGGTTGATTTAAATAGTCCAACAAGGCATCAAATTCTGGGTGCTGGGTCACAGACGCCCCCAGCAGTCCCAATCGATTGGTGGCTTGCAGCCCCCGCTCAATCGCCGGGATCAGCGACCCTTCCAGACTGGCGGTACGAAAGGGCAGGGTGAGATAGCTGGCCAGGCAAAAGCGGCACATTTCCGGGCAGCTGCGCACCACTTCTACCATAAAAATATTTTCCCAGGCGGCCCGGGGAGTGACCACCGTTGAGGTAGACAGCACAT